>CAILTZ010000141.1 GCA_903837255.1 uncultured Pirellula sp.
ATCCCAGAGTTGCTCGTGTTATCGCTGAGCGCGGGTATTGGAGAGGAGTTTTTTTTCAGGGGTTTGGTCCAAGGTTGGTGGATTTCGCTCTACGAGAACGCATCGTTTGTTCAAGCCTTGCCAGGCATAATGATCTCTTCGATATGTTTTGGTTTTGCGCACCCGTTGAGCAAGACCTACATCGCTCTTGCTACTTTGGCTGGTCTTTTGTTTTCTATTTTGTACTGGGCCAGCGGCGATTTGCTCGCATGCGTCTTGGCGCATGCCATCTATGATGCCATCATTTGTGTGTATTGGAAATGGACCGAAGGCCGAGTCTCGAAGCACTAAACGAACGATAGCGGAACAGAAATCGATTCCATGTTTAGCGATATTTTTCCAGATCCAGCTCTGCTGTTCCGATTCAAGATCGCTGTTCATCGCTTGCCTGACATCGAAAATCTTGCCGACTTCGATCACTGGGGTTTCGAGACTAGGCACCAGATGCCTCCGATCGATCGGCTCGGTGGTCAGCACACGCCGATCCTTGCCAAGATCGGTTGGACCCCTCAGGGGTTATTTTTAGAAATTGGGGTCGATCTTTTGGCTAGAAAAAAAGAGATCCTGGGCATCTACGTGATGCAATTGATCTTGAAGGTCAACAGCCGCTACAATCCCGGTCTCTTGCGCGAGAACGAATTCTGTTCCAGTTTTCAGTTCCTCATTGATGATCGGCCAAAGAGCAACTTGCTCCCGGAGGGTCCATTGGGTGCCGAGCGGCTGATTGCCGAGAAACTCGGAGGTGCAAAGAGGTTGGATACCCAGGAGGATCCCACCGGCTCACTTTTGATGGGCTGGTTTCGACCCACCGATAGCGGATTGAACCTTTGGTTGCATATCGGGTCCGAGATGATGCAGGGCTATCGACCGGAGGAGTTTCCAGATATCGGCTTGAATTTCGCTTCTGGTCGGGTGAGTTCTTATGCTTATGGCGATGTGATTGAGCCGAACATGGTCTATGCTCAGAAAACCGGAGCCGGGGCCAACCCGAGCCTATGGACGCAATGCCGACTGGTCTGATGGCCAAGCGAAGGTCACAGCGTCAATCGATAAGGAATCAAATCTCTGAAAACCCTATCTTTGAAAACCCTATCTCTGACACTCCTGGATAGCAGATACATCGCCGACTTGCGTGTCGATGCTTCGGCTTTGTCCATCGATCAACTCCACGGACGCACTGGTTCACAGATTGCCGAGTTGGTCTTGGATTCCAATGTCGGACCGATTCGGCTCGGAGAGCTCTTTGCCATTGAATATGGGCCGTCGGTCGGCGAGCAAGCCTCAGTCGATCGCTTGGTCCTTCGAGGGGATTTACGCAGGTTCGATGGTCTTTGTGCATCGACACGCTTTGGGAGCACGATCATTGTCGGGAGTGTCGGCAATGATTTTGCTAAAACCCAGCAAGGTGGATGGATCTACGTGGACGGTTCGGTTGGGCAGCGAGCCCTGTCCGACAAGAGGGGCGGTTTTTGTTTGATAGGAGGGGATGCAGCAGATGGCTTCGGCAGTCCTTTACCTGGGAAATTGCAGGGGATCCAAGGTGGGGACTCGATCGTGCTCGGGAACCTTGGGAATAGAGCATGCGAGCGGATGCGTCGGGGCATTCTATGTGTTGGGGGCAATATCGGCCAGCATCTGGCCCATCAATGGATAGCAGGAACGATCTTAGGGATGCAGCATATCGGTCACCAATGGTGCACGCACATGCGTCGTGGATCGCTGATTGTCCGCGGGGAGTGTCCGGCGAACCCGGGTGCAACTCTCTCGGCTTACCGCAGGCTCGAGCTGAGCTTTTTGCCGATCCTCTGGCGACACCTTCGGGAATTGTTAGCTCATGCCGTGACGAATTCGGAATTGTCTTTAGATCTCCAGGCTCGTTGCGAGGGGTTTCGGATAGGACTTCCAACCGGTCGTCAGGTTTTGCGCAGCATCGGGGACCGGGAGTGCGACGGCCAAGGTGAAGTTTTGGTGTTGCAGGATTAGGAACGAATTGGACGCAGAGTAGTTCGAGGAGCCCAGAGTATGGCAGCAAGAAGAATCGGCATTTTCGGAGGGTCTTTCGACCCAATCCACCTTGGGCATCTGCTGACCGCAGAGCAATTCTTGAGCGAACTTTCGCTAGACATCGTCAAATTCGTCCCCGCGAAGATATCACCATTCAAGCAGGACTATACGCCGACGACGGACAAGCACCGGTTGGAGATGCTCAAGTTGGCGATTGGTGCCCATGAGAATTTTGAAGTTGACCCGATCGAGATTCAGCGTGGGGGTGTTAGCTACACGATCGATACGGTCGAAGAGCTCCAGCGCAACGAACCGGATGCGACCTGGTTTATGCTCATCGGAGCTGATTCGCTCAAGGATTTCAGGAAGTGGAAGTCCCCGGACCGATTGCTCAGCCTTGTGCAGATGGTTGTCGCCAGGAGAGGCGGGTGTCCCGAGCCGGATTGGAAAGAACTCGAAGGGTTAGCCCCCAGAGAGACGCTTGGTTCGATTCAACAGATGCGATTGGACATCCCGGTGATGGAGATCTCGTCGACTTCAGTGCGCAAGCGAATCGAACAGAACCGGACTATTCGTTATTTGGTCCCTGCTCCGGTCGAAGTCTACATCCGGGAGCATCAGCTTTATCAACGATCGACCGAGACATCAGCAGGTCGACCTAAGTAGCTCAGAACTTCCGATGCGGCCAGTGAGCCCGACCGCAACGCGCCTTCCATGGTTGCTGGCCAACCGGTAGCCGTCCAATCCCCGGCCAAGAAAATTCCTTGGTTTCCGAAGGTCCCCGATTCGAGTCTTGCCCTTTGGTGGCCAGCATCGACGGAGAAAACCGACTGCGGATCTGTGATTACTTTGCCCCTCGTCATGATTGCTCCTGAATCGCGAAGTTCTGGGAAGACCTCTCGAAGGTCGGCTTCGACCAATCGCAAGATCGCATCGGGATCACCTTTGGGCAAGTCCCGAGAGCCACTGATGACGATCTGATAATAGTGTTCTTTGGGGGTGGAGTCCTTGCGAGTGTTTGTGTCCTCAGGCCCTGGGAAAATCCATTGGCATAGCCGATTGATCAAGATCGCATGTGGGTCGTTGAACCACTTTTTCGACCACCAAGTATGAATACCGGTGATGGGTGCAGACTGGAGTTGTTGGACATCGTTTAGCAGCGTCGATGCGTTGGGTAGATCCGGCATCGAATTTTGATCCAGTACTGAGCCGAGGCGGTGCCAAGGCACAGCCAGGACAGCGGCATGAAAATCCGGGGCATGAAAATCCGGCGGTTGGGCTATCGAATCACCGAGGTTCCTTGTTTGAAGCTGCCAGGTGCCCGAATGGTTTCGGCTCAGTCCAGTGACCGTTCTGCCTTCGAGCAATCGGACCCCGAGTTTGTTTAGGCACTCCTTGGAGGTTTCATCGACTAATTCCGAAAGACTCTTTTGAGGGACTAGCAGATGATAAGCATCTTTGGTTGCCGCGAAGCCGTCGATGATGACCTTGTGAACAGATCCCATGGTGATACGAGCGAGCTGATCACCTAGGGCGCTGACCAATATCGTATTCCAATAGCAATCGATGGCATTTTTGCTTTGGTGATTCTTATTGAGCCAATCGAGTGCCATCTGCTGTTCGAAAGCTCGGCTTGGTCGAGTTCGGATCAGTTTGATCAATGCCCAAGCGATTCTCGCGCGATCGACGGGGCTCAGGTCGGGCCATTGCAGGAGCAACCCCGAGAGGTGCAAGGGGGCCGGGAGTGGCCAAGCAGCGGCGCGAAAGGGTTTTCCATTTCGGGATCGGAACCACAGCGTGGACTGTTCTTGCCAATGATTCTCTTGCCCGACATCTTTGATCCATCGCACCAACTCTTTGCAGCATCGCATCCCGACGTGCTGACAGTAATCGACGGGTTGATCGGTTTTCGGATCGGTGAACGAACCGACTCTGCCACCGAGTCGGCTGCGGGATTCGATCAGCCAAGTTTCACAGCCGTGTTTCGCAAGGTGCATTGCGGTTTGAATCCCGGCTAGGCCGCCACCAACGATAGCGACTTTGGGCGTGGAGTTGGATTCAAGCGTCGATGGGTAGCATTTCTTGATAGCAGGGCGTGTCAAGGATCTGAACCAAGGCGTAAAAGCGTGCGAGGAATAGAGTCCGATTTTCTGGGTGATGTCCAGCGAAGGTCTTTTTAGCAGGGGGGCCCAAGGATCGCGGTGGACTTGCTGGAATATCTGATGATAGGTGTTCCAGATCATAGAGAACATGCGCAATGCGTCGGGCTCAATGATGCTGCTGACGCCCCATCCACTGGCGTAGCAAGCGGCGGCTCGCTGGGAGTAGAGACGAATCAACTCTGGCCAGTTGCCGAGTTTGCAGACCGATGCGCATCGCTCCGATGGGTTCGCTATCTGGAGCGATTCGATAAGCGAGTCGCGTTGGAAACCGAATCGCAAGAGGTCTTCGTCTGCCAAGTACATTCTTTGACGCAGAGAATCTTCGGCTAGGTCTCGCAGGATGTTAGTTAGTTGAAAGGCATGTCCACAATCGACTGCCATGCGAAAAGCCTGTGTCCCAGGGTTGGGTACACCGCTGCTGGACCAGATAGCAATGCAGCTCAATCCCACTGCCGAGGCGACGCGGTACATATAAGCTTGTAGTTGGTCGTAGCGCTCGATCCGAACAGGTCGGGTATCCTGATCGACACCCAGAACGATCTGCTCGAGGGATTGCTTGGTGAATTGGAATCGCTGCATCGAATCGACCAAAGCGGCCCGGATCGCTTCGAGCGATTCGATCTTAGTGAAATCATTGTGGGGGTTAGCGCCTGTTGGTTGATCGAGTTGATCGACCCATTTCAACCAGTCTGGAGCACACCAAGCGTCCGAAGAATAAGGACCTTGATTCGTGATCGAGTGTGGATTTTGGGTTGGTCCATCTGTAGCGTCGTCAGCGAGACGTGAGAAGGCATACAGGGCGGTCATTGCCAGGCGACGATCGAGCCTGAGGAAATCAAAGGCGCGATAGAAGTTTGAGCCGCTAGCCCGAGCAACCTGATGACAGGCGTTGTAGGACTCTTGGAGTTCACTCATGTTCGGGTTCACTCATGCTCGGGGTGCCTGATACTTAAGACCCAGCATGGCTTTGAGGGCTAGGCTGGCTTTTTGAGTTTTGCTCACCTCGATAGCTTGGCCCCACACATCGCAATTGTTTCGAAGGATATTGTCGAGGATTTGGCGACCACCGCCGAGGAACAACCTAATGCTGCGTCGCAGCCAACTCGGTCCGTGGTCGACAAGAGGTTCTCCGGCCGCGAAATGCTCCTGTGCATGCTCGATCCAATCCGCAAGAGCGGTGCGTGTTTTGTCGCTACCTTGGGCCCAATCTTCCTGTGAAATTCCCGCTTGATCCATTCGTGATTTGGGAAGGTAAAATCTGCCGCGGTCCGCATCGACGCGGACATCTTGGCAAAAGTTTGCGATTTGAAGTCCCGTGCAGATTGAGTCGGACCAAGCGATCGATTGGGGAGAGTTGGATCGAGCCAGAGCTAAGATCAAGCGTCCCACGGGGTTTGCCGATCGCCTGCAGTAATCGAGCAGATGGATGTCATCTCGATAGCTAGTGACCGATTGGTCTTGGAGGAATGCCGAAAGGAGGTCTTCGAAAGGTTCGATACTCAGCGAGAACGAATCGATCGTATGGTGCAGAGCCAGGAAGACAGGATGTAACGATTCACCGTACTTTGCTTTGCTCAGTTCGGTGTGCCACCAGTTTAGAAGTTCGCTGGATCGCAGGGAATCTCCGGCTTCGTCGGCAAGGTCGTCGGACCATCGGCAATAGGCGTAGATCGAGGCGAAGTGGGGTCGGATTTGGGATGGAAGCCAAAGGTTCGTAACGGAGAAATTTTCGTAATGCGTTTTTGCTAATTTTTCACAGTAGCCGAAGGCTTGATCGAGTCCCATGCGAGGGATATGGCAACCTGGCCCGCACCAGCCCAAATCGGTCAGCACCTGCTTGGAGCCGGCTCGAAGCTTTGGGTTTGGTGGCTCGGTAATGGCGGGGTTGGACAAGGATCGGGAACTCGAGGACGCAGGGAATCCAGTAAATTTTGGTGTTTGGTTTTTGCCGGGCGAGCCTTCGCGATCGCTGGCCAAAACGGTATGATTTTAGCAGTTAACTGCACATTCTAGAACCGATAGAGTCAGCCAATGAAGATTTTACTTGCGTCTCCTCGCGGATTTTGTGCGGGGGTGAATATGGCTGTACAGAGCCTAGAACTTGCCCTCAAGCATTTCGGGGCGCCGGTGTACGTGTACCACGAAATCGTGCACAATCAGTACGTGGTCAAGTCGTTTCAGGCCAAGGGCGCTGTTTTCGTTGATTCCCTGGATGAGATCCCCCCGAAGTCGACGGTTCTTTTTTCTGCACACGGCGTGGCCCCCGCGATCCGCAAGCTAGCCCAAGAGCGGCAGCTACATGCCATCGATGCGACTTGTCCGTTGGTGACGAAAGTCCATTTGGAAGCGATCAAGTTCGCCAAAGAGAATTATACGATTGTCTTGATCGGTCACGAAGGGCACGATGAGGTTATCGGAACGATGGGTGAGGCACCCGAGGCGATCGTGCTGGTTGAATCCACGGAGGATGTCAACCGACTTGAGTACAGTCCCGATACGAAGCTGGCTTATTTGACTCAAACGACCCTGAGTGTCGACGATGCGAATCGGATCATCGAAGGGCTCAAGACTAGGTTTCCTTGGATTGTTGGTCCCCCCAAAGAAGACATATGTTACGCGACACAAAATCGCCAGGAGGCGGTTCGCGTGATTGCAAGCGATGCGACCAAGGTGATTGTTTTGGGCTCTCAAAATAGCAGCAACTCACAGCGATTGCGGGAGTTGGCTCAGGAGCAAGGCCGCAAGGCATTCTTGATCGATGGCCCCGAGGATCTATCGCTAGAATGGTTCGATGATTCTGATGTCGTTTTGGTAACCGCAGGTGCTAGTGCACCCGAGGAGGTGATATCCAGGACTTTGGAATGGCTACAAGACAACTTCAATGCGGAATTGGAACTGCGTGAAGTTCGCAAGGAAGAGGTCCATTTCCCGCTCCCCCGAGCGTTGCGAGTTCTGAGTTAAGCCGGAACCTAGAACTTATGGCCAGGCTTGGGGCCGTTTTGGCAGGTGGTGAGGATCTCCGGGCCCTTTTCGGTCATTAGGACGGTGTGCTCGAATTGAGCCGAGAGGCTTGCGTCGCGAGTCCTCACCGTCCAATTGTCCGTGGTGTCAGGCTTGGTAAATCTCCCACCTGCATTGATCATCGGTTCTACGGTGAAGCACAAACCTGGGAGCA
>CAILTZ010000142.1 GCA_903837255.1 uncultured Pirellula sp.
ATCCCAACCATCTGATTGTCAAGCGTTTCGAACTGTTTGGCCATCGCCCGTCTGAGCCGCAGTGGATCTCGACTGAACATTGCGGCGGTCATGTCCGCTTGGTTATCGCTAGCCTTTTTCGAGCCCTGGAGTGCAAAGCCAGCACCCATGAGCCGAGCCATCATGCTGATGATCCCGTCGTTTCGCTTGGCCATGTCCTGGCTGAATTCGCTCGGATTCATATCTGCGTGCACGAAGTTCTTGGCTCGGTAATCGATTTCTTCGAGCTGAAAGGACAGTTTCAAGGCATCCTTCATGCCGGTTTGCAAGGAGCTCACCGGATTTCCCCCACCACGTCGCCGCTGAGTCTTCTCAGGCCGGTCGGTCGACTCGGCGACCAATTCATAGAGGATGGATTCATACGTTTTGAACATGCTGTTGAGCCGCTGGTAGTAGGACTGTTCGCCGATATGAACCGCTCCGATCAGATCGATGATCGCTCCGGTGTAGGGCCCCGAAGTGATCTTGTAGCTCACCACCGCGCACTCAAGCGCCAGAGGGTCCCCGGACTCGGATTCCTTGACCCTCAGAAATAAAGGTGTTTTCTCTTCAGCCTTTGCCTCTTGAGTTTTTACCTCTTGGGGCCTGGCTTGCGTCGAGGTCTCTTGGGCCAACGACAGGCCCTGCCCCGGAGCGATTAAAAACAAAACACCCATGAGCCACCTCGGGGATCGAGACAATCCACTGAATTTCGGACGATTCATCGCGAATAACCTTCGAAAAAAGGATCCTTGAGGACCAAACAACCACTTAGCGAACCACGGATCGGGCGAGATCCTCGCAACGTATGAGATTTTATACCGCACACAACCCGAAAGGTATTCTCTGTTTTTCGCTGAATCTTGGCCAATTTGAAACTTGCATTTTTTGACGCCCCGTCAATAATTGACCTCATGGTCGAAATCACACGCAAGCAACGGGAAATTCAGCAGCGAACCCAAGATATTCTCAGGGTGGCCAAGCCAATTTTGCTATCCGAGGGGTTCCAAGCACTGACGATGGACCGGGTCGCCGCGAGCATGCAGTACGCCAAGGGGACCATCTACAACCACTTCCCTAACAAGGAAGAAATTGTCTTGGCATTGGCCATCGAGGCCATGAGGCTCAGGCATAAGCTATTTGACAAGGCCGCCGCGGGCCAGCGATCTGCTCGCATCCGACTCATGACGATCGGGGTAGCATGCGAGTTCTACACGCAGTCTTGCCCCGAGGAGTTTCAGGTCGAGCAGTGGATGCGGAACTCGAACATTTGGGGCAAATCCTCCCCCGATCGCCAAGCGGTGATCCGAGAGTGCGAGGCTGGGTGCATGCAAATCGTCGCAAGTCTGGTCAGAGAGAGTCTTGCCCAAGGGGACTTGCCGGCCATCGAGCATCTTTCGCCTGAGGAGATGGTCTTTGGTCTATGGGCCATCACCTTCGGTTCTCAGATCCTCACGGCGAGCAGTCCATCACTGCACTCGATAGGGATCTTTGATCCGATACGATCGACGCGCATCCACTGCTGCAGGCTTCTCAATGGCTTTGGCTGGCAACCGCTCCATAGCATCGATGAGTACTTGGGAACCGTCGAGCAGATCTCAGCAGAATTTTATCCTCAATTTAAACAAATTCAGAGGGAGCACCGATGAGCTCAACGGTTCCTTTGACGCAAGACATCGATTCCGTCGCCAAGACTCACGAATTAGTCCCTAGCGAAGGATTGGATTTTGAGAACAATCGAAAAGGGCCGAATCGGGTCCAGGGTGGGCGTTGGGTCCGATGGACCGTTGCATCGCTGATGTTGCTGGGATTGGTTTGGTTCATGTTCATTTCCAAGGAGAGTTCGGAACCAGTCGGTTTAGAGCCTGCTGCAACTCCTAGAAGCATCAATGGAACCGACCTAATGGTTCGAGCTTACAAAATCCCAGACCCCAGCGAATCTCGGCTTGGCCAGCGGTCCTTCTCTGGAACGCTTCAAGCCCGCTATCAGAGTTTGTTGGGATTCCGCGTTGCGGGCAAGATTATCCATCGGGGGGTCGAGGTTGGGGATCGGGTCAAAAAAGGCCAAATCCTCTTTCGGCTCGATCCTACCGACTACGATTTGCAACTTCAGGTGGCCCAAGCCGACTTGGAGGCGGCCAAGTCCCAGCTTGTGCAAATCGAAGCCGAGGAAGGTCGCTTGGCGGACTTGCGCAAAACCCGATCGACCAGTCAATCGGACTATGACCTGGCTGTTTCTCTACGGGACACCGCTAGGTCTCGATTGCAAGCGGCCGGCAACCGCGAAACACTTGCCAAAAACCAACGCCAGTACGCGGATCTGATCGCCGATCAGGACGGACTCGTCACTCGGCTCATGGCCGAGGTAGGCCAAGTCGTTTCGCCGGGTCAGCCCGTGGGGCAATGGGTCCACGGCACGGAACTTGAAGCCCTCGTGAGCGTTCCGGAGTCGATGCAACAGGCGCTGAGCCAAAGCAAAGCATCGGTTGAGTTTTGGTCGATGCCCGGGGTGAGTGTTCCTTGCACGCTGCGAGAGATCTCACCGATCGCCGATCCAGCCTCGAGGACCTACGATGCGAAATTCACTCTGGTCGATCCACCCAAAGGCTTGGCCATCGGCATGACGGCCAATGTCGTCATTTACCGAGACCAGGAGGATGGGTTTTCGATCCCCATGGGAGCCATCGCAGAGTCCCAAGGATCTCCGATCGTATGGCGGATTGTGGCCGATGGGAGGGTCCAAGCCGTCCCGGTGGAGATTCTCAAGTATGGAAGCCAATTCGCCACGGTGCGAGGGAGTCTCGGACAGGGCGACCAGATCATCAGCGCGGGGGTTCAGCGGATCGATGCGCAGTGCAAAGTACGCGTCTGGCAGGACAACCTTTAATCGCATCATGCCAGAGCCCAACTTTCTCGACACCGATCGCTCGCAGTTGCTCCAAAGCAACCTGCGTTGGAATCTTTCCCGATGGGCCGTAACGCATCAGGCATTCGTCGGTTTCTTGATGATCGCTTGCAGCATCGCAGGCTTGGTTACCTATTGGCAGATGGGGCGAGCCGAGGATCCCTCGTTTACGATCAAGACCGCTTTGGTTGGAGCTGTTTGGCCAGGAGCGACCGCTGACGAAATGCAGCGGTATGTCGCCAAAAAAATCGAGGACAAACTCAGGGAGACCCCAAAGCTGGAGTTTCTGCTGACCTACTGCATCTCTGATCGCATGATGACTCTAGTGCAACTCCAAGACTCTGTCAGGGGACGGGATGTCGCTAACACTTGGTATCAGGTTCGCAAAAAGCTCGACGATATCCGGGGGGAATTGCCAGCCAGCCTCATTGGACCGACGGTCGACGATGAGTACGGCGACGTTTACAGCGGAGTCTACATGTTCACTGGAGACGATTATTCGCTAGCTGAGCTCAAGCGGGTTGCCCAGCAGGCCCGCACGCGTCTGCTCAAGGTCAAAGATGTTGAGAAGGTGGATATTATCGGAGAACAGCAGGAGCAAATCCTGTTGGAGTTCTCCCACCGCAAGCTCGCTACGCTTGGGGTCACCCCCCAACAGATCTTCGACAGCGTGGCTCGGCAGAGCGTGATGCTTCGATCCGGAAGCGTCGATACCGACGAGGATCGTATCCACGTTCGGGTCGATCGCAGTTTCAGTGGGATCGAGCAGATCGAAGCGGTCCCGGTGGAGGCTTCCGGGAGAGTCTTTCGGTTAGGGGATGTAGCCAAGGTGACCCGCAGCTACGAGACTCCACCGAGTTTTTTGGCCCGATACAACGGTAAGCCGGCTGTTGGGATCGGGGTGGTGATGCAAAAGGGGGGCAATGTACTTGAGCTTGGTAAAGCCCTGACGCGCCAGTGGCAAACCATTAACGACGACATACCCGCGGGTGTCGAGGTCAACACGGTGGCCTTTCAACCGCAGGTGGTGAAGGCTTCGGTTGGAGAGTTTTTAAAGTCCTTTTTGGAAGCCTTGGTGATCGTTCTAATCGTCTCTTTTTTGAGCTTAGGGATGCGAACCGGAATCGTGGTCGCCTTGAGTGTCCCGCTGGTGCTAGCGATCTCTCTGGTGGTGATGCATAGCATGGGAATGAACCTGGATCGGATCACCTTGGGCGCGCTGATTCTCTCCCTAGGGTTGCTGGTCGATGATGCGATCATCGCCGTCGAGATGATGGCGGTGAAGATGGAGCAGGGATGGAGTCGACTCGATGCGGCCACTTTTGCTTGGACGAGCACTGCATTTCCGATGTTTTCCGGGACGCTCATCACGGTCGCCGGATTTCTGCCGGTGGGATTCGCGAGGTCGACCTCTGGGGAGTACGCCGGTGGCATATTTTGGGTCGTGGGGATCACTCTGGTGACTTCCTGGTTGGTCGCGGTCCTGTTCACGCCCCTTTTGGGAATGCGGTTGTTGCCTGAGCCTCAGAGAGGAACGTCGAACAGAGCCCATGGTGCTTCGGGTCATCAAGCTTTTGATTCCCCCTTCCACCGCGTGCTGCGAGGGATGGTCCGGGCTGCTGTGACTCGGCCTTGGTTGGTCGTCTCGTTGACCGTTGGTTTGTTTCTGCTGGCTGTGCTGGGCATGACGCGGCTACAGCAGCAGTTTTTCCCGCGATCCTCCCGGCCGGAACTTTTGGTCGATGTGAGGATGAACGAAGGTTCATCGATTGGAGCGACGTCGGAGATGCTCCGAAAGATCGAATCGAAGCTTGAGCCATTACTCGTGTCCGATTCCAAGCCAACCGGGCCAATTGAAGTCCTCTACTACACGTCTTACGTTGGTGCCGGTTCTGCTCGGTTTTTCCTAGCCCTCAACCCCGACCTTCCGAACCCGAGTTTCGGCAAAATCGTGATCCAGACATCGAGCATCGCATCGCGCGAGAGCTTGCGCAGAATGCTCAAGGAGACGTTTCAAAACGATCCTGAATTCAGTGCTGCATCGATGCGGGTTCTGCGACTAGACTTTGGGCCACCGGTGGGTTATCCCGTGCAATTCCGAGTCGTTGGGCCGGAAAAGAAGGTGGTGCGGCAATGGGCCAATCAAGTTCGGGAAGTGATGCGCAAGAATCCTTCGGCGGTCGATGTGAATCTTGAGTGGGAGGAGCCAGCCAAGACGATTCAGGTCAAAATCGATCAGGATCGAGCTAGGCTCTTGGGCCTATCCCCACAGGAGATCGAACTAGGTTTGCAGACGCTCCTAAGCGGCACAACGGTATCGTATTATCGCGAAGGTACCGAGGCGCTGCCGGTGGTGGCTCGGGCGGTCGATCAGGAGCGGCTCAACCTGGATCAGTTCCAAGACATGACGCTCTTTACGTTGGGAGGCAGGAGCGTTCCGCTGCAGCAAGTCGGCCATTTGGAGTATTCCCAAGAGGATCCCATCGTGTGGCAGCGCAATCAGGAACAGATCCTTTCGGTGCGGTGCGACATCGTCGATGGAGTCCAGGCTCCGGATGTGAGCAAGCAGATCGATCGGGAGATCGCCGGCCTGCGGGCAGAACTACCTCCAGGGTACCGCATCGATTTAGGTGGAAGTATCGAGGAGAGCAACAAAGCCAACGGGGCTCTATTCAGCATGTTCCCGATCATGATTTTGGTCATGCTGACGGTTTTGATGGCACAGGTTCAAAGTTTCCGAAAGATGCTATTGATCTTTGGAATCGCCCCCTTGGGGATCATCGGCGCGGTCGCTTCGCTGCATCTGTTCCAAGCACCGTTTGGATTCGTGGCTTTGCTGGGCGTGATCGCGTTGGCTGGCATGGACATGCGAAACTCGGTGATCTTGGTCGATCAGATCGAGCAGGACATCCGCCAGGGGCTGAGTCCTTGGCAAGCGGTGATCGAATCCTCGGTGCGGCGTGCAAGGCCGGTGATTTTGACAGCGGCCACTGCGATTCTCGCCATGGTCCCTCTGACGAGTAGTGTTTTTTGGGGGCCGATGGCCATGGCCATCATGGGTGGGCTATCGATTGCCACATTTTTGACATTGATCAACCTGCCGGCGATCTACGTGCTGCTCTTTGGCATCAAGCCCGATTTCAAGGCACCCACCGACTCGGTAGCAGGAATTGAATAAGCATGGCGATTCCCAGGTTTCTGGTCGATCGGCTCGAGGAGCAAGGCACGGTGATGCTCGGTGAGTCCGAATCCCACCATGCTGCTCGTGTTTTGCGTATGGAGGTGGGCCAAGCCTGCGTCGTGTTCGATGGCCAAGGGTACGAAGCGGCCGGGGTGATTGAAACAGTCGATAAGAAATCCGTTCGGGTGACTTATCCACTGCGAACTTTCGCTCCACGAGATCATCAGGACCGATTGCATTTTGCGATAGCGATGCCCAAGGGTGATCGACAGCGAAATGTTATCGAGAAGTTGGTAGAGTTGGGGGTCGATCGATTGACGCCGATCGAAACGGATCGGAGTGTATCGAAGTTTGATGACGATGCAATCGATCGGCTTAGACGCTATGTCGTGGAGGCGAGTAAGCAGTCCCAGCGCAACAGGCTCATGCAGATCGATTCTTGTAGCGGTTGGAAAGATTGGTTGAGTTCGGCAGCGAGCCGACCGGAGTGTTCGGCTTGGGTGCTGCACCCAAGGCTGCTCCTAGAGACCGAGCACAGCGGGGTAAGGATTGTTCATCGCGATGAGTTTTTGTCGAGTCAACCCACGAGCGGATCGAACGGTTCATCGATTCACCGTTGGGTGTTTGCGGTCGGACCAGAAGGTGGATTTACGAAACAGGAGATTTCGCAAGCCGTCGAGGCGGGCTTGAGCATTCTGGATTTGGGTGACAGGATCTTGCGTGTAGAGACAGCCGTAAGCGTTGCTGCGACCTTAGGTAGCATCGCCAGTAACTCGATGTACCAGCTCGCGAAAGGTAGGCCGCAGTGATTTGTGCAAGTGACGAGCAAACGAGCTATCGAGATTGCGTATTGCGATGAGCTCCACAACATCTGCATAGTCCTTGTGCGTGCGTCGAAGATTTCCCATCCCACAGGCGATCTTCATTTCGATCAAACGAGAAAGACGTACGACCTTTAAGCCATCGCGTTCCTCAACATTCAAATCGCCAGTGGGTTCCGGAATCTTTACTTCGGCTCCCTTGCCAGCGCGTTGGCCAGCGATGAGGA
>CAILTZ010000143.1 GCA_903837255.1 uncultured Pirellula sp.
CACTGAGCGCGGAAGTTCGATGGGTGCGGCTCACCGTTGGGAAGCAGGACTTCGCAAAGTACCAAAAAGGCATTCTTGCGGGTGCTATCCGGATACAGTGCAACGGGCTTGAGCATACAGTCGGAGGTTCTGCCCTCGGCCTGCTGTGTCGAACTTCCGTCAAAGCCCCACATCGGTAGATCCGCAACGCTCGACGGAGCTTTGTCGACGATCTTGGTCTTGCTACGCATGTTGGGCTCGGGTAGATACCCATCCAACCAAATGTACTCGAGCTTGAATTTGTTATCCGAAGACATTGAGCTAACTCTTCCTTCCAAAAACAAAAAAGATTGATAATCCGCCTGTGCACACCTTCACCTCGTAAAGGTCCGGAAGCCAAGAGCATCGGTCTACACCAAAACACCCCTGCCAGCTAGCAATGCGACTAGCATCCAGCACTCCACCGAGCGACGTCTACCCTTCGTCGCCAAGCCGTACAGGATCGCTAGCTTCAACCTGCGTAATCGTCCGCTGACGAGGTCCCGAATCGTCGGGATTTCATCGACGGACGCACCACAACCTGGAGCGCAATTGCTAAGCTGATATGCATTCGCAGACCCACTACTGTAGCGAAGGCGTTCAGCGGGGCAAGCGACCCTTAAAGTTTCTTTAATCGCAAATCAGATAGGAATCATCAAGGCTTATGCATTCCATGCCAATTCTTCTAGGAATCCTCGCGGTTATGGCGGTAGCTTACCGCTTCTACAGCGCGTTTTTGGCGTCCAAAGTCGCAGCGTTGGACCCGTCGCGGATCACCCCGGCACACGAGCTTAAGGATGGTCAAAATTACCATCCGACCAATCGCTGGATCTTGTTCGGCCATCATTTCGCGGCGATCAGTGGTGCAGGGCCTCTCATAGGCCCGGTTTTGGCCATCCAGTTCGGATACATGCCGGGACTGATCTGGCTGGTCATCGGTGTGTGTCTAGCCGGTGCGGTCCAGGACTTTTTGGTTTTGGCTGCCAGCGTGCGGCATCGTGGTCAATCTTTGGCGAACATCGCAAAAACCCTTTTGGGTCCAAAACTTGGCGTGCTGACCTCCGTCTCGATCTTGTTTATCGTGATCATCGCTTTGTCTGGATTGGGTGTCGTGGTCGTCAAGGCGCTCGGAGGGGAGCGAGTTGGTTTTTATCCCGGTAGTACCATCCAGGCTCCCGAGGCCATGGCACCCCAGGCGGGCAACTCCGGTCCGGTGACTTATCGAGTCCCTGCCGGATCGCGGGTCTTGTATCCCAACGGCACTGAGTTTGCTCGAAGCGAGGCGTTTGTCATCGAGATGCCCGAGGCCGACTCGCACCCGACGACATCGACTCTCAAGGTTCCCGAGAAGTCCTTCGAGTTGATTCGAGGAAGTTCTTGGGGGACCTTCACGATCGCCTGCACGATCCCGATCGCGCTTTTTGTCGGTTGGTATATGTACCGATTTCGCAAGGGCCGGGTCATCGAGGCCTCGCTGCTGGGTGCTGCGGCGGTCCTCTTTGCAACGGTCGCAGGTTCTTGGGTCCAAGGCTCATCGATCGAGCCTTACTTTTTGTTCTCACGAAACGGAATCATCTTGGCGATCTGCTTGTATGGATTCATCGCATCGGTCCTGCCGGTGTGGCTGCTGCTGTGTCCAAGGGATTACCTTTCCTCGTTTCTCAAGATCGGCACAATCGCCCTGTTGATGGTCGGTGTCTTGGTCGCCAACCCGAAACTTGAGGCACCCGCGATCAACCCCTACTTTGCAGGTGGAGGTGGTCCCTACTTCAACGGAGCGATCTTTCCGTTCGTGTTCATCTGCATCATGTGCGGTGCCGTTTCTGGATTCCATGCCTTGGTCTCGTCGGGAACGACTCCCAAAATGGTGGACAATGAGAAAGATCTACGGTTCATCGGCTATGGTTCGATGCTGCTCGAAGGTTTGGTTGCAGTCTGTGCATTGATCGCAGCAGCGGCCTTGCCTCAAGGCGATTACTGGGCAATCAACATCGACATGTCCAAAGCCCATCAATACGCCGAGACGCTTGCCAAACTCAACGCGGACGTGGACCATCTGGATCAAATCGAAGCTCAAGTAGGAGGCGAGACGCTGCGAGGAAGAACCGGTGGAGCCGTCACGCTCGCCGTGGGCATGGCTCAGATCATGACCAAGGCCTTCAGCATGTTTTCGACCGGATCGGTCGACTCGCTGGTCAAGTACTGGTTCCACTTTGCGATCATGTTCGAGGCCTTATTTATCTTGACGACCATCGATACCGGGACCCGAATCGCCAGATTTATGTTGCAGGAACTGCTCGGAAACATCCACCCTAAGTTTCAGAGGATGGATTGGTGGCCAGGGGTTTGGCTTAGCACCGCACTGGTGACACTCGGCTGGGGAAGCCTGATTTGGTCCGGGTCGATCGACACGATTTGGCCGATGTTTGGCATCGCCAACCAATTGCTCGCAGCCATCGCGCTGTGCCTGCTGACAACGTGGCTTTTTAAAGAGGGACGGGGCCGGTACGCTTGGGTGACTATCCTGCCGATGATCTTCGTGACGACGACCACGTTTACGGGAGCGGCTCAAATGATTCAAACGCGATTCTGGCCGGACTTTACCATTGGGTACAAAAGCGGGAATTTCCCACAGGCCCTGCGGGGAGGACTCAGCTCATCGGCGATCACCCTCCTCGTGACGGCCTATACGGTCATCTTGGCCAACGCGATTGCCAAGTGGGTTGCGCCGAATCGATCCATTACAAATCAGACAGGCAACCGGACCTGAGTTCGCCTAAGGGCCGACCACCCTGACCGATCAGCCAAGAACAATCTCCGAAGAAACGCGGAGCAGGAAATTTTATTGGGTATAATCTCGAAGCTTTCCGGTTTTGACCCAAGAGGAAATTCACTTTATCCACATAGGTAGATCATGCTAGATCGTCGATCGCTTTTCCGAGGTACTCTGCTTGGGCTACTGGTTGCACCGATTTTTGCCGGTACGACAGATCGGTTGTTTGCTCAAAGCGATTCGGTTAACACCGAGATCGTGGACAAGATCAAGCAGGAGGGGATGGAGCGTTCGAAGGTCATGGAGACGATCAGCTATTTGACGGACGTGTCCGGACCGCGATTGACCGGTGCGCCGGAGACCAAGGCCGCCGGCGAGTGGGCCAAAAAGCGGCTCGAAGAGTACGGACTCGAGAACGCGCATCTGGAGCCCTGGGGGCCTTTTGGTCGGGGTTGGTCGCTGCAGTCTTATCGAGCGAACGTTGTGGGCCCGAACTTTTTTTCCCTGATCGCTTATCCCAAAGCTTGGACCCCGAGCACACCAACAACCGTCCGTGGAGAGCCGATTTACTTGGATGCCAACACGCCCGAGGAGCTCGAGAAGTATCGAGGCAAACTCGGTCGAGCCATTGTCTTGATCAGTCCTCCGCGCGAGCTCAAGCCCTGGTTTGATCCCCCGGGTGCCCGCCAAACGGATAGCGAACTTTTGAATCTTGCGAATGCCGAGGTAGGCGGTGCTCGTCGTCGCCGACCGCCCGGAGTCGAGCCAGGAACTCCCGCCGGTGGTGTCAATCCATCGGGTTCGGCCAATGCCCCAAGCAACACTCAGAGCGCACCGGCGGCACCCAACTCAGACACTCAGCCACCGCGTCGAAACAACGAAGGCCGAGGAGCTGGTCCAGCAAGCAACTTAACCACTGACAAATGGCAGTTGGCTTACGACGAAGGAGCCGCCGTGGTGCTCGAGCCGGGCCGAGGAGATGGCGGGACGGTCTTTGTGGCTTCGGCAACCATGCCGCGTCGAGCGGATTCCCAGCGTGAACTGAGGAGTCCGGGCGAGGGTGGTCCGATGTCCCGGGGCGCAAGGCCTTGGACGGTGGATTCTCCTGCGATCTTGCCGCAAATGGTGGTTGCAGCCGAACATTACAACCGGCTTGTTCGGATGGTCCAAAAAGGTGTCATGCCTCAACTGGAGATCGATATCGAGTCGACTTATCACGATGGGGACGCCAATTGCTTTAACATCATCGCCGAGATCCCAGGTAGTGAATTGAAGGATGAGATCGTAATGATTGGCGCCCACTTTGACTCCTGGCATTCAGGAACCGGAGCCACCGACAACGCGATTGGTTGCGGGGTGATGATGGAAGCCATGCGGATCCTCAAGACGATAGGTATATCGCCAAAGCGAACGATTCGTATCGCTCTTTGGACTGGAGAAGAGCAAGGGCTCCTGGGCTCGAGGGCTTACGTGGCCGAGCACTTTGGAACGTTGCAGACTCCGCAGCGGCGAGATGAACAAGAGGGCCAGCGTCGCGGACCAACTTTGGAATACAAGCCTGAGTACGAGAAGTTTTCGACCTACTTCAATCTCGATAATGGGGCAGGAAAGATCCGAGGGATATATTTGCAGGGGAACGAAGCAGCCCGACCGATTTTCCGTTCATGGCTATCCCCGTTTGCCGATTATGGGGCTTCGACCGTCACGGCAGCCAACACCGGGGGGACCGACCATCAGTCGTTTACTGGGATTGGACTCCCTGGGTTTCAATTCATTCAGGACCCGATCGAGTACGACACACGCACACACCATTCGAGCATGGACGTCTTTGAACGCCTCATCGAGGATGACGCCAAGCAAGCCTCGGTGATCATCGCCACCTTTGCGTACCATGCAGCCATGCGAGACGAGAAAATCCCCCGCCGGGCTCTTGAAGGAAACCCAACCATGCAACCAGCCGCGAACCTTGACGGATCGAAATAGAGGACTCCATGATACAAGCACACACATTTCTACGTCGTGTTTTTTTGTCCTGCGTCCTAGGTGCATTTTTATGCACTTGTGTCACACAAAAAGCATCGGCGGATGATCGGGATCTGGAACCCAAAGAGCATACCAAAGACTCCCTGGATACCGTCAAAGAAAAGATTGCTGAAAAGAAAGCGATCCTTGTCGACGTTCGCGACCTAGTCGAATGGAACGCGGGTCATGTCCAAGGTGCCGTGTTGCTCCCCTGGCGCGAGTTGCAAGACAAACTGACCGAAGCCCAGGTCAAAGAAAAGCTTCCCAAGGACAAGATCCTCTACACCCACTGCGCCGTTGGCTACCGATCCCTTCGCGCAGCGAAGATTTTGAAAAAATACGGCTATGAAGTCAGGGCGCTCAAACCCGGCTACGAAGAACTCATCAAGGCCGGTTTTCCGAGCGAAAAGAAGAACGCCCCGTAGAGACAGAGTTTCACTGCAAAGAATCGAGACCTAGCTCCTCGCTCGGGCGATCCAACGACGATTGGCTGGACATAGGCTCTGTGG
>CAILTZ010000144.1 GCA_903837255.1 uncultured Pirellula sp.
GGGCTCATCACCTGTACAAGCGCGATGTCAATTACATCGTTCGTAATGGTGAAGTCATCATCATTGACGAGCACACCGGCCGTATGATGGAAGGCCGCCAATGGAGCGATGGTTTGCACCAAGCCGTCGAAGCCAAGGAATGGGTCAAGATCAAAGAAGAGACGCAGACCCTCGCAACGATCACTCTGCAGAACTTTTTCAAGCTTTACGGAAAGCTCTCTGGGATGACCGGTACGGCCATGACCGAAGCCCAAGAGTTCAGCAAGATTTACAATCTCGGCGTGGTCGAGATTCCCTCGAACCGACGTTTGCAGCGAATCGAGTTTCCCGACGCGATCTATCTGTCGGAGAAGGAAAAATACGAGGCGGTCGCCGATGAGATCGATCGCGTCAATAAACACGATACGATCGAGTTCAAGGACCGCAAAAAAGGATCGCTCGTCGGAAACATTACCAACCAGACCGATACGAGCATCACGCTAAAGAAAGCCGACTCTAAAGAGGTCGTCGAGATCCCCCTATCGGATGTCGATCGAATCGAGCGTGCCGGGCGGCCGATTTTGATCGGCACCGTTTCGATCGAACAAAGCGAAAAGCTCGCGCAGCTTCTCGAACAGCGAGGGGTCAAGCACCAGGTGCTCAACGCCAAAGCTCACAAACGCGAAGCCGATATCATCGCTCAAGCCGGACGAGTCGATTCGGTGACGATCGCCACCAACATGGCAGGTCGGGGAACGGACATCATCCTCGGCGGAAACCCCGAAACGATGGCTTGGGCACAACTCCAGCACAAATACCAAACGCGGTTGGATGTTCCCAAGGAGGAATGGGAGAGTTTGATCCAGCAGATCAAAGACACCGAGAAGATGGACCAGGAAGGCGAATACGTTCGCAGCCTCGGTGGCCTGTACGTCATCGGTACCGAACGCCATGAGTCGCGCCGAATCGACCTCCAGCTACGCGGGCGTTGCGGTCGACAAGGGGATCCCGGATCGAGCCGCTTTTTCCTGTCCCTCGAAGACGACCTGATGCGGATCTTTGCCGGCGATTGGGTCCGGGGCATGATGCAACGCATGGGGATGGGCAACGGTGAAGCCATCGAGAGCCCTTACGTCTCCAAACGCATCTCTGGAGCTCAGAAAAAAGTCGAAGAACGACACTTCGAGGCCCGCAAAAACCTCCTCGAATACGACGAGGTGATGGACCACCAGCGCAAACGCGTATACACCTATCGCCAACGGGTCCTCGAAGGTCAAAGTTGCCGAGAGTTGGTCATGCAGCAACTCCAGGAGCAAATTGAATCCAATGTCGATCAGTTCTGCGACCCGATGTTTGGCCCAGAGTCCTATGCGCGATGGGCCGGACCTCGACTGGGCGTGCAACTCGAAGCCAAAGACTTCCGCGGTATCGAACCACAAACAGCGGTTCTCTATGCCAAAGACCAAGCCGAACGGGTTGCCGAAACGCAAATTCTCGATGCGATCGACGAGAATCTTCCAAGCGAAGAAGAACAATCGGAGTGGAATTGGGATGCGATGGCCAAATGGGTCAACAATCGCTTCAGCAACGATAACTTCAAAACCAATTTCACCGTCGGCATGCTCAAGAAGATCGACCGCGATCGTATGGACGAGGAATTGATCGGCAAAGCCAACTCGTTTCTCGATGCGATCGATCTGAGCCAAGGGGATGTATTCCTCGATCCTGAGTACGGCAACCAAATGCTCTCGGCTTGGATGAAAAACAAATTCGGAATTTCCGTCGATCCGGCCGGCCTCAAAGGTGCCGAGCCCGAATCGGTCAAGAAACGAATGCTCGATGCAGCCGAGAAGGCTTACTTTGACCGCGAAATCCAATTCCCTGTCTTGGTCGGTTTCCACCGCTTCCGAACCCAAACCGGACCCAATAGCTTTACCGTCGATGGAGAAGCCTTGTCGCAGTGGGCGTCGGCTCGTTTCCAAGAGCCGAATGTCCTAGATAAATTCCGAGCCGACCCAGATCACCCTCTGGATGTTTTGATGGAGATCAGTCGCGCTCAGGCACTCAAGTCCAAGACGGTTTGGGAGACAACTCTATCGAAACTCGACGGAGTTTTTGGAAAAAACAGTTCGAAAAGAATGTCCGAGTTTGCCACCGGCCAAAACTCAGCAGACTCCTTGGCGCAGTGGATGCAAAGCGATTTGGGTTGGAAAGGCACCGCCGAGGATCTGATCAAGACCACGCGCGACGAGTGCCGAGCCAAGCTCAGCCAAGCCTTTGACGATCGCTACCATCCCGAAATCCGTCGCATGGAACGAACCGTTCTGTTGCAAACGTTGGATTCAAGCTGGAAGGACCACTTGCTGGCCATGGATCACGTCCGATCGAGTGTCGGCTTCCGAAGCATGGGGCAGATGGATCCCAAGGTCGAGTTCAAGCGAGAAGGGATGCGGCTGTTCGATCAAATGTGGCTTTCGATCGGCGAACAAATCACCGACGTGATCTTCCGCATGGAAGCCATCGAAGAGGGAATGGTCGAGAGTTCGTTCGTCGAGACCAGTGCTCGGCACGATGCTTTCGACGATTCGAATTACTTGTCGGAGGAAAAGATGGAGGACCTCAAGGCTGCCGATCGAGCCGGGCAAACCGCAGAGGAACCCAAGACGATTCGCAACCGGGGTGAAAAAGCGGGCCGCAACGATCCATGCCCCTGCGGCTCAGGCAA
>CAILTZ010000145.1 GCA_903837255.1 uncultured Pirellula sp.
GTGATGGCCACCACCATGGGCGGAAGCGATTATCTAGGACCTGGGCGTGTACGAGTCTCGTCCCAATTGATTGCAATCGATGTCGCGGAACCCTTTGTCGAACTTGCCAGCGAACCGACCAGTGTACGACGCGGCGGCACAGCCAACGTTACTTTCAGCGTGCAATCCAAGAGCCCCTTCGAGGGACAAGCCACCGTGCACCTGTTGGGGTTGCCCAAAGGTGTCCAAATCGCAGGTCCGTTGCCGCTCATCACCAAAGACGCAAAACAGATCGAATTTCAAATCACCGCAAACGATGATGCTCTGCTCGGTCCGGTCGCTGGGCTAGAGTGCGAATTGGTTGTTAAGGTGGCTGGTCAAGAGATTCGCCAACGCGCAGGCAACGCAACGATTCGCATCGACCCAAAGCTATGACAAGCCGCTTTTAGGAAATCGTCATGACGAATATTCGTTGGATACTATCGATCCTGATGGCCCTCGGACAGCTTGTAGTGCTCCAAATTCCCACTGGATTCGCACAGAGCTCCGCATCCGACTCCGAGCCAACCGTCCCTAGCTTTCGCAGGGATGTCATGCCGGTCTTCTTTCGAGCAGGCTGCAACTCCGGGACTTGTCACGGCTCGGCCCGAGGCAAGGACGGATTCATGCTGTCGCTTTTCGGCTACGATCCCGCCGGCGATTATCGCCGAAGCGTTGAGGAGATCCCCGGTCGACGGATCAATGCCGCCATGCCATCGGAAAGCTTGTTGTTGCTCAAAGCCACTGCGAGCGTGCCGCACACCGGAGGCAAGCTCTTTGATACCGAGAGCAAACTCTACAGAACCCTGTTGGCTTGGATCGAGGCAGGAGCTCCCGACGACCCCAGCCCCACCGGCAACCCCAGTTCCACCGGCAACTCAGGCGCTGTGCCAGAAGTTACCGGCATTTCGCTATCGAAGTCGTCGCTGGTTTTCGATCAACCCGACGAGAAAACAGACTTGCAAGTCACCGCGACCTACTCCGATGGCACGACGCGCGACGTGACGGAGCTGAGTCGATTCTTCTCGAACAATCCGAGCGTGGCCAATATCGACACCCAGGGTACGGTCAGCGCCAAAGGCTTTGGCGACACGAATGTGTTTGGACGATATAGTCGATTTACCGTGGGTGCCGAAGCCATCGTATTGCCACCGAGCGAAGGATTCACTTGGGAAAATCCGCCGGAAAACAATTTCATCGATCGTTTGGTCTTTGAACGGCTCGAAAAACTGCGCATCGCCCCGTCGGAACTCTGCGACGATGAAACCTTCCTGCGTCGCGTGACGCTCGATCTGGTCGGTCGGCCACCGACACCGCAGGAATACGCTGAGTTCGTTGCCGGCGCAGGAACCGATAAAAGAGCCCGCAAGATCGATGATCTATTGGCGACGGACGATTTTGCCGACTACCAAGCTGCATTGTGGGTAGAACAGCTCCGAGTCATCGGCGGAAACTATTCGACAGGTGCGACGGTGATCAAAGCGGCCGATCGCTTCTCGAACTGGATTCGCGAACAGATACGCAAAGACCGACCTCTCAACGAGTTCGTTGCCGAGATGACTTCGGCGTCGGGTCCCAATATCGCCAATGGGCCGGTGAACCTTTATACGATGCTCGTGCACAAACCGCAGGTGGATCCCAAGATGCTTGCGGCGGACTTTTCACAAGTCTTCCTCGGCGTACAAATCCAGTGCGCCGAGTGCCACAATCACCCGTTCGATCGCTGGACCATGGACGACTATTATGGATTCGTCAGCTTCTTTACCGGCGTCCGACGAAAAGCCGGAGTGGAACCACGTGAGAAAAGAATATTCTGGGACGTCAAATCCAACCCAGCAGTCAGCCCCGTCGATGGGCGATCTAGACCGGCCAAGACGCTCGGTGCAATCGAGCCGGTGGCTGGCCAAGGCGACCCTCGAGGCGCGCTTGCACAGTGGCTGACATCTCCTGAGAACTCCATTTTTGCGAAAAATATGGCGAATCGAACTTGGGCCCATTTTCTGGGTCGTGGGGTGGTCGAACCGATCGACGATATGCGGGTCAGCAATCCGCCGAGCAACGCGCCCCTTCTGGATGGGCTTGCTCAGAGGTTGGTCGAGCTGCGGTTTGATCTTCGAAGTTTCGTGCGAGACATATGCAATTCGAGGGTCTACCAACTCTCCGCTCAGCCGACGGCTTCGAATGCAAAAGACACTCGCCAGTTCTCGCACGCCAAGCTGCGACGACTCCGCGCCGATGTCTTGCTCGATTCGATCGTGGCCGTGACCGGTGTGCCTAGGAATCTGCCCGGCTGGCCCGCAGGGACTCGGGCTGTGCATTACTATCCACGGGTTTCGGGGGATACCGAAGGTCCCCATCCAGGGGATCCGTTCTTCGAGACCTTTGGCCGTTCCAGCCGTGGCACGGTCTGCGCTTGTGAGACGAAACGTGATCCGACCCTCTCCCAAACGATGCATCTGGTCGTCGGCGACACCATCCGAGATCGACTCAGCAACGCTGGTATCGTTAAACAGCTCTTAGAAAAACACCAGGAACCCGAGAGAGTGATCGAAGGCTTATTCATTACCACACTGACGCGAAAGCCAACGGCGCAGGAACTCGACGATTTTAAGCAACTCGTCGCGGGGAACGAAACGAACCCTGAAATCTACGAAGACATCTTTTGGGGATTGCTCAATTCGACCGAGTTTTTGTTCAACCACTAATCCATCATGAGATCCACTCTTTTTTACCCGTTGGCAATGCTGGTTCTCGGGCATCTATTCTGTACCAAGATCTTGAGTGCCGACGACGAACTGGTTACCTATGACACGCATATTGCTTCGATCCTGAAGTCCAAGTGTGGGACTTGTCATGGCGATGGCAAGCAGGAGTCGGGCTTGAGTATCACCAGTTACGCGGGCCTAATGAAAGGGAGCGGAAGCGGGCAGATTGTTCAAGCGGGCCGATCGGGATCGAGTCGATTGGTTGAAGTGATCGGCTCCACCGAAGAGAGCGATCGGATGCCACCGGAGGGTGACCGGCTGAGCGAATCGCAGATTTCGTTGGTAAAAAAGTGGATCGATACGGGCTTGCGCGAGAGCGCAGGGAGCACCGTAGCTCAGATGCGGACGATGGGTTTCCAACCCGTTGCAAACCCATTGTCGGACGCCCCGGGTGCGGTGCCGATGAACCTGCCAGCCGTCGAACCGCTCAAAACGCACAGAGGCTATCCACGCGTTTCGCTTGCGGCTAGTTCGAGGGCACCTGTGCTAGCCGCGTCCAATTATCGAGCGATTGAGTTGTTCGATCCAGTCGGAGGCAAGCCGCTGGGAGTGTTGCCGTTCCCCGAGGGTGAGCCGCTGGCGTTGGAATTTAGTCGATCTGGAAGGCTTTTGA
The DNA here is from genome assembly GCA_903837255.1 of uncultured Pirellula sp. GTDB lineage: Bacteria > Planctomycetota > Planctomycetia > Pirellulales > Pirellulaceae > JBKCUI01. The sequence continues at coordinate 3,397 of CAILTZ010000145.1, forward strand.
TGGCCGCTGGAGGTAAACCGGTTCAGAGTGGTTCGGTGGTCCTGTTCGATGTCGCAAGCGGCAAGCGATTGGCGAGTGTCGCCGAAGAGACCGATGCGATCATGGCTGCCGATGTTTCACCGGATGAGAGGTTCGTCGCCATCGGATGCACGAGTCGTTTGGTCAAGATCTATTCGACTCAGGACGGTAGCTTGGTCACCACGATCGACAAGCATACCGATTGGGTCACCGCAGTGGCTTATTCGCCCGACGGCAGGTATCTCGTTACGGGAGATCGAATTGGGAACATCTATCTTTGGGACGGTGAGTCTGGTGGAGCGTTGTTATCGTTTTCAGCGCACAAGAAATCGGTGAGGAGTCTTGCATGGCGATCCGACAGCCGCATGGTGGCTTCGTGTGGCGAGGATGGATTGATCGTATGGTGGGACGTAAAAGATGGTTGGCCGGTGGTACAAAAAACCAATGCGCATGCAGGGGGTGTACTCGATGGATGTTTTGGGCCCAAGGGGGAGTATGCAAGTTGCGGGCGAGATAGTGTGGTGAGGGTTTGGTCGTCGGAGGGAGGGGAGCTCAAGCAATTTTCGATCGACGGTCAGAGCAACCTTCTGGGGATCGGTACTGAGTCTCAGTTGTCTGCGGGAGTCAAGCCACTGTTGCTACGCGTATCCATCTCAAGCGATGGGACCGCATTGATTGCTGGCGATAGCCTTGGGCGGCTGTATCGCTGGGTATTAGAGAAATGATGGCTTGGAACAGATAAGGAGCCAGTAGTGGAACTTGTTCATCTCGCCGTAGTATGGGCCTCTGGGCCCGTACTACGGCGAGGAAGAAGCTGTTTTGCAATCATGTCATGGGGATTGGTGAAGTAGAAGACA
>CAILTZ010000146.1 GCA_903837255.1 uncultured Pirellula sp.
ATTGGTATCGATCGCTTGGTGATGCTACTTACGAATTCTCGCAGCATCCGCGATGTGATCTTGTTCCCGCTTCTTCGGCATGAATCCTAGAGCAGAAAGAAAGGCTTAAGGCAAAGGCAACAACATGGAAGCAGGAATCGTAGGTTTACCGAACGTTGGCAAGAGCACTCTGTTTAACGCCCTGACCGGTTCTCAGGGAGCTCAAGCTGCGAATTATCCCTTTTGCACCATCGAGCCCAATGAGGGAATCGTCAGCATTCCCGATAAGAGGCTCGATCGGATCAATCGTTTGATCAAGACCCAAAAGATCATCCCGGCCATGTTCAAATTGGTTGACATCGCCGGAATCGTCAAAGGGGCTAGCGAAGGTGAAGGCCTAGGGAATAAATTCCTAAGTCACATCCGAGAAGTCGACGCGATCTTGCAAGTGGTCCGATGTTTTGAGGATCCAGATGTAACTCACGTCGCCGGAAAAGTCGATCCGGTCTCGGACATGGAGACCATCGAGATGGAGCTATTGTTCTCCGACATCCAAAGCGTCGAGACTGCACTTCCGAAAGCTGAGCGGGCTGCACGGACCGGGGACAAGGAAGCCAAGTTTCGGGTAGGCGTTATCCAAAAATGCATCGAGCACCTCAACTCCGAGCAACCCGTGAGATCTCTGGAGCTCGATGAGGTGGAATCCAAGGCGATTCGCAGCTTTGGATTGATGACCGCCAAGCCGATCTTGTACATCGCCAACGTTGATGAAAGCGACTTGCACGGCAACGGGACCATGGTCCAGAGAGTCAAAGAGCTTGCGCAGAAAAAGGGTGCGTTGGTGGTTCCCGTTTGCGCTAAGCTCGAAGCTGAGATCGCAGAACTAGAAGACCCCGACCGTAGCGAGATGCTCTCGGCCGTCGGGCTCGAGGAACCAGCCCTCCAGACAGTCGCCCGCCAAACCTACAAGACCCTTGGGTTGCAAAGTTACTTCACAGCAGGCGAAAAAGAAATCCGGGCCTGGACCATCCCAATCGGAGCGACTGGACCGCAGGCTGCCGGTGTGATTCACACCGACTTTGAACGCGGCTTCATCCGATGCGAGTGCTACTCACTCGAAGATTTGGAAAAACTCGGCAGCGAAAAAGAAATCCGATCCAGTGGCAAGATGCGTACTGAGGGAAAAAGTTACATCGTTCAAGACGGAGATATTTGCCACTTCCTTTTCAATGTTTGATAACCCATGGATAACTTGATGGGGTTTGCGATCGGGCACCTGACGATCATCGAAATCAGCGGTGCGGATCGCAACAAGATTCTCAACAATCTTTGTACGCAGGATTTGAGGGCGATCCAACCCGGACAGGTCAAAGAGACATTTATCCTGGATGTCAAAGGGAGGACCCTCTCCCATGGCGTCGTGGCATGCCTGGATTCGAGAACATTCTTTATATCGTCCCCGGGCCAAGCTCAGCGGCTAGTGCCCCACATCGATCGTTACATCATCCGAGAAGACGCGGTAGTTCGAGATGTCTCGGAGGAGTTTTTTGCGTTTTTACAACCACCGGAGTCTCGGTGGTCTGTGGCGAATCATCGAGAATACTTGGGCGACAAGGAATGCTCCGAACGCGATAGCGATCAGACTCTTTGTGTTGCGGCTGCTTGGCTAGGCCAAGGAACTGTCTTGATCCTATCGAAAGCCCAATCGCAAGACGTGTGGGATTGTCAATCGAGTGATTGCATGGATCGCCAGGGTTGGGAGTTGCAGCGGATTGAGAACTTTTGGCCTTGGTACGGTGTCGACATCGACGAAAAGAATTTGCCGCAGGAAATCGGTATCAACACTCGAACGATTTCCTTCAACAAGGGGTGTTATTTGGGACAGGAAACCGTCGCGAGGCTCGATGCTTTGGGGCAAGTTCAAAAGCAGCTCGCCTCAGTCATTTTGCACCTAGCCCAGGATGGGGGCTTAGCATGCCCTTATGAGTTGGTTTTAGAGGGCAAGTCCATCGGTTTTGTTACATCGGCAGCTAGGATCAGTTCGACGGAAGCTTCAGGATCTCTATGGGCTGGGTTGGCAATGCTCCGGCGAGGGTACTTCCAACCCGCCGGCCAATTCTTGCTCGATGGAGGAGCCTTGCTCAAGATCGGTCGCGGTTTGTAGTCAGTTTAGTACCTACTGGATCGGCTTGCCCGGCGTGACGCTTGCAAATGATCCCAAGCAGGCATCGAAGATCCTGGTGCGAACGTGGCAAGAGATATCCGCGAAACCCTAGGAAAAGATTGACAAAAAAACGCCCGTAGAGTAAAACACCCCAGCCCGGGGATGTTGTTTCTGGATTTTCTCTAGCCGCGTTATTTCGACCCAAAACCGGGATTTTGTATGGCAGATGTCGTATGCCGTTGCGGTACCTACATTCGAGCTTATGTCGCCCCTGGAACGAAGGTGACTTGTTCGGAGTGTGGCGAAGTTATCACCATGCGACCGGCGCAAAACGAAAACGATGCTGGTTCTGCTGGTTCAGCAGGCGGCTTGTCGCACCGCTCTGGGTTGATCCGTCGGAAGATCCTCAGTCTTCTTAAGATGATGTTGATCGTCGCTGTTGCAGTCGCTGCCACAGGCGCAGTCGGATATCGACTATGGTCGCAGAGAAATACACCTCTGGATGCTAAACCAGTCGTGGATGCTGCTTCGGTCGACACAACTCCCAGTCCAAAACCTGTGTCGGACTACCTACCTTTCTGGTCAGCCACGCCCAGTTGGACGATGTCTATTGATGCAATCCCCCAGGGGGCCGAAATCCTTGGGGCTTCCGAGGAGCTAGCCAAATCTGGAATGCGAATGAACTCACCGGATTTCTGGCGGCGACTCGATGGATTGGGAGTCGCAAAAAATGCTGATACCAAAAAGTTGATTGAGTACCTTGAGTCGATTCCAATCGACTCGTTTTCGACCTCTTCTAATACCGCAAGCAGTGATTGGGCTGTCCTAGGTATCCACCAAAATGAAAAAGAACTCGGAGTGCTAGTAAGGTACTACCATGAGCCGCTCTTGGCCGAAATTGCGCAATCCGGAGAGTGGATCAAAGCATGCCGTGGCATCCTCAACTTGGATGAATTCTTGCAAGCAACCACCGATCTTTTCGAAAACAGCACTCTTCCTGCAGGCACTCTTCCCGCGACACAGGAAGCAGTGGCTTCCGCGGAAAGACAGCGTGTGCCCGATATGCAAACATCGTTCTTGGCTCCAAGGTTCGGATATCTCGTACTGCTCTTTGACATCGAGTCAGGCGACCCTACCTTCCAAGACGTGGTTTCCATCCCTGGCGATGTTGCTATCAGCGGTGCGTCAATCTCGGAAATCCTAACCACTCAGACCTCTCTCGATAAGTCGGTGAATCGCTTTCTTGACCCGCTCGGAAACTACAAAAGCTCGTCAGATCGATCCCTAGCAAGAATTCTTTATTCAGGAAATAACTTCGAAAAACCCTACGTCCTTTCCGAGATTCGAAGATTCATCAGTTCCATGACGACGGATCGTTGCCGTCGCTTGGCCGAAATTGCCGAAGCGGTCACTTTGGATCAAAGCGCATTGAACTCTAAGATGCTGCGATTCAGAAAAGACTTTCCTTCAGATATTGGGGCCGAAGTCCTTGTGATCTCCATTTGGTGCTTCAACCAACAAGGAAAGCGATCGAACGATTCCTACGAGGAGGTAGGTCGCGTCATGATCGAAGCTGCGCAGAGACTGTATATGAAAACCGCTGACCCCCTATTGTTGGAGATCAAGTCTCGAATCTATTCCAGTTACGGACGTCGGCCTGAGGCTGACAAGTGCTTACTCGAAGCAGAGCAGGCCAACTACAAGTCCCTCTACCTACTGGAGCATCGGATCGAAGAATCGATTCAATCGAAAAATAAAGAATTGCTGATCAGCTATCTGAGCCAGCTGAACGAACTTGTCCGAAGCAAACCCGTTTCCACCATCAGTCAAGCCAAACTAGCTAGCTGGACCAAAACCTTGAACGAATGGCGCAGTGTCCCTCAGTAATACC
>CAILTZ010000147.1 GCA_903837255.1 uncultured Pirellula sp.
GTGATTGAGGGATTCCTTAAGAACTCGAAGAACATCGAACGAACCATCGAAGGTGCGAAACCTTGGACGCTACATGACCGGCCTGTTGCCAGCGGAAATCAGCTGCCATCTGAAGGCCTTCGAGCCGGGTCGCAAGCTCGATGATTACGGCACCGCGGTAATTCGATATCAAAACGGGGGACTCGGTACCGTCACGGCCAGTCAGATCAGCCACGGTCGCGAAAACGACTTGTTCATCGAAATCGACGGCACCAAGGGAGCGTTGTCGTGGCGTCAAGAAGAGCCCAACGTGTTGGTCGTTCGCCAAAACGGCCAACCCCATCGCTTGTACACTCGCGACCCGAACGCTCCGTTCATGAACGCAAGTGGCAGAGGAGCTTGTCGGTTACCAAGTGGTCACCCAGAAGCCTTCTTCGAGGCATTTGCCAACATCTACTGCTCGGCCTACGATGCCATGATTGCCGTGAACCAAGGCCAAGAGATCGAACGCGTCAACACCGTTTTTCCGAACGTCCACGACGGCGTCGAAGGGATGTACTTCATCCAGCAGTGTGTGGCCAGCTCCGCTCAAAATGGAGCTTGGTTGCCCCTTGCTCACAAGCGAGCCAGGAAGTAGACGCAGGATCCACTCCTTCGTTTGTCCCGCTTTTTTCGTACTCGAAAACAAGTCCATAACTGCTTCTCCAGAGGACCTAGACGATGGCAACGATCGATCAGCTCAAAAAAATTCTTTTGGTAAGTGCGGCCGGGCTTGTGACCATCAGCGATCTTGACGCCCAAGACCGCTGGCCACAATTCCGAGGGGCTCAAGCGCGAGGGATTTCCGCCGAAGCGATCAGTGCCGATGGCTCAGCATCCGATAGCAAGCTGCCAGATCAATGGTCGACGACAACCAATATCGCTTGGAAGAAAGACATCCCGGGTCGCGGCTGGTCCTCGCCAGTCGTCTGGGACAGCAAAGTCTTTTTGACCACCGTGGTCAGCTCAGAGGCTTATGAGCCGGCCAAAAAGGGGCTCTACTTTGGCGGGGAACGCAAGCCTCCGTCGTCGGTTCATCAGTGGAAGGTCCTTTGCTTGGATTTGAAGACCGGGGATACCCTTTGGGAAAAGCAAGTTCACGAGGGTGTACCAAAGTCATCGATTCATATCAAAAGCAGTTTCGCCTCGGAGACACCCGTGACGGATGGCAAACGGGTTTACTGTTGCTTCGGCAGTCTTGGGATATTCTGTTTTGATTTCGACGGCAACGAGCTTTGGCGGTACGATCTGGAGGTATTGCCTACACGCCTAGGTTGGGGCGCGGCGGCTTCGCCGGTTCTGCACGACGGACGTTTATATCTGAGCAATGACCACGAGAAGTCGTCGTATTTGGTTTGTTTGGACGCGGCCAGCGGCAAAGAGATTTGGCAAGTGCCTCGAGAGGAAAAGAGCAATTGGTCGACCCCCTTTGTCTGGAAAAACAAATTCAGGACCGAGATTGTTACGGCCGGGACCTCCCAGGTGCGTTCCTATGACCTAGATGGAAAACTGCTCTGGTCGCTGCGAGGCATGTCGAGCATTACGATCGCTACCCCTTACGAGGCCGATGGTTTGCTGTACGTAACCTCGGGTTACGTAGCGGACCAAACACGACCAATCTACGCCATCAAGCCCGGAGCCAATGGCGATATTTCGCTTGCCGAGGGAACGACCAGTTCTGAGTCGATCGCTTGGAGCGTACCCAAAGGGGCCCCCTACAATCCCTCGACGTTGGTCTACCATGGTCGGTTGTATGTGCTCTACGATGCAGGATTGTTCGCCTGTTATGATGCGTCGACGGGCAAGGAGATTTATTCGCGGCAACGGATACCCAATGGTCGAGCTTTTACCTCCTCACCGTGGGCTTACGGAGACAAGATCTTTTGCCTGAACGAAGAAGGCCAAACGTTTGTGATACCAGCCGGGGATGAGTTCAAAGTGCTTCATACCAACGTGTTGGAAGAGGACGACATGGGGATGGCCAGTCCAGCGATTTTGGGGGATCGGATTTTGGTCCGGACTGCTGCGAGGATCTACTGCATTGCCAAGGCTCCCTAGTTTTCGCCGAAATGGTTTCGCCTCTTGCCTTCTCCTTTCGGAATGCTAGAGTTCCAGTTGGAGGTACTGTTGATTCAACGCAATTTGAATTGCAATAGCTCCGCATTGGAAGACTAACAAAGACGCAGGTCGGCAAATACCGATAGGCGGGTTTATGAGTAAGCCGATGAGGTGGACTTTCGAAGGGGAGTCCACCTCATCGGTTTTTTTTTGCATGGACCGCATCCTTGCTCGGAGCCCATCCGGCAATCGGTCCGAAACTCGAATGAGGTAGGAACAGACCATGTCCAAGGCAGACGTTTTATCAAAGCTCGACCATGAATTTAGTCATGTGGCAGCGAGGGTCAAAGAGACCTCGGGGGCGATCGGTGAAAAAGCAGCGGCGGCTGCATCAGCTGTTGGTGATATGGCGAATCGCGCAGCCACCAATCTCAGTGCAGATGCCGACGAATTGGCATCGATTGCCGGTCGAGAGGCGCAACGCGTCGGAGAGCAACTCAGCCGCAATACACCGCACTCTGGGATTCTAGGGAATGTATCGCAGTCCGTCGCTCGTACGGTTACTGAAGGTGGCGAATACATGGAGTGTTCCAAGCTAAGTGGAATGCGTCATGATCTCGCCGCGTTGATTCGACGCAACCCCGTCCCAACCATCTTTATAGCGATGGGCTTAGGCTGGGTTGCATCACGCATGTTCAGAAAATAGAGACGATGGATACACCTCATACCCCGATCGAACGGATCCCCACTTCCCTCGTCGGCACGATAATCAAGGATCTGCAGGTTCTCGTGGACTTGCAGTTTCGACTGGCTCAGTCCAACCTGGAAAGTGAATTGAAGCAAC
>CAILTZ010000148.1 GCA_903837255.1 uncultured Pirellula sp.
ATCGGGATTCCCAGCGCCCACGCCGATCCATGACCAGCACACGATTCTTGCGGATCACCCCCCAAAGCGAAGATTCAAAGCGATCGTTCTGGGCCGAGGCATCTTGGCCTTCGTACACGACCTCGAACTGCAAGTCCAAGGGGATCGCCTTGGATCGCAAGGCCGATTGCTGTGCGGCGAAGAGTTTTTCGCCGGCGATACGATATTCAATCGTCCGACTTGGAGTTCCATCGGATTCCAGAGATTTGCTCCACACGATCTGTCCATTCGAGCGAATATCGATGCGGTACTGCCGGCCTGCGGGCAGCTGCTGTTTGATCGTCGCGGTTCCTTGGAACGAATCGGCTCGAAACATGCTCTGCGAATGCTCGACGGCCAGGATTCCAACGTCGTCAGGTTCCGCTTCGCGTCCAAATCCGATTGCAAAGATCGGTATCGACGCTTGGGCAAACCGCTGGGCTACGGTGCTCGGGGATTCCCCCGAGTTGCTCTGACCGTCGGACAACAGGACCACCGCCGCATAGGGCTTCTCGGGTGCAGTGGATGGTTCGGCAGAGGCCAGCGATTCCCCAGATGTTCCGGAGCGAATGACCGATGCTAGAGCCTCACCGATGGCGGTCTTGCTGCCGTTTGCATTGAACTCAACACGCGTGGGCTTGGCCGATCGCTCGACGGTCGAATCCCAGATCGATTGGGTTGTCGACTCGCCTTGTGTGTCAGCGGCATCGGAGAACGGAAACAGTCTCAAATGGAACCGAGATCGCTGCTGGTCCAGCCACCCGGGCTGCTTATCTGAGGAGCTGCTCAGCCACCGCGTTGCACGCTCGAGCCTGCTGTTCTGGGCTGTCTGGGATTCCTTGAGCTCCATGCTTGCGGAGGTGTCCACCAGCACGGCGATGCGGCTGAGTTCTCCGGAGACCCATTCTCGAACCCAGGCCGGACCGGCCAGCATCCAGAGGATTCCTCCCAAGGCTGCAGCGCGGAGCGTAGGTAGGATCCAATTGAGAGGGGCCCGTGCGAATCGGGATTCTCTGTAATACCACCACCATACAAATGCCATGCCCACGAGCGACAGCGGCACCAAGAGCCAAACGGGCAATAAACCATTGAATTCCAATCGGCTCATGCGGCTCCTCGCTTGGTGGTGTTTATCGCATTGCTTGGGGCCGATGGCACGGCAGCTTTGGAGCTTCGCGGCGATAAGGATTGCTGCAGAAACATCTCAGCGAAGAACAAGGCCAGGAGCCCGAGCCAGAACCAGGTCCATAGTTCCTTGCCGTTGGAGTTGGAGCGTTCTTGATTGAGCCAATGGTCGGCGTCATTGTGGACCGATGCCGAAGCAGACTTGGCAAGCGTTTCTAGTTCCTCAGGAGCGAGCAGCGTTCGTGCAAGCTCCTGCTTGCGATCGGCCGAAGAGGTTGCAAAGCCGTTGTAGAGGCGACGCTCGCCGGCCATGGCTTGACCAACCCCTTCGAGCCGCCCGGTACCCAGATCGATCGGTTTGTTCGGTTCGATTGCCAGTTCGCGAGTCGTGAGTCCAGGGAGTTGGACGGAAAGCTTTGTCGCTTGAGAAGGGTTTTCGATCCAGGTTTCCCCGAGTGGGGTTTCCTTCCAACCGGCAGGCCAACGGATGGCTGTGGTCATCATCCGCTGAACCAGCGGCAGGAAGACTGGCAGGGACGGCAGATTGCTATCGTCGTCATCGCAGCTGCTAGACATCCAAAAACAACGACCTGCTCCGATGGCAGCACTAATCAAAAACGGCTGATCGTCTTGGTAAGCGATGGAGGTTACCGGTGGGGTCGTTAGAGCATCATCGAGTTTCAGTGTGTTTCTTGCGACGAAGCGAGCCGAGCTCAACGAGTCGAGGGATGCTTTTGAAAGTTCAAACGCTGGGCTGGAGGTCGGTTTGATCGAGCCTTCCCACGCAGTTCGGGTTGTCCAAGCACCGATTCTCAGACCTCCCTCGGAGATGCTTTCCCAAGCGTTGAGTTTATCGACCTGCACTTTGTCTCCAAGGCAAAAGAGCAAGCCACCTCCACGTTCGACAAACGCTCGTAACGACTTGCGCTGGTCTGGATTGAGATCGGGCAGGTTGCAGCAGATCACCCCATCGGTATCCTTGAGCATCGCCTCGTTCCATCCACCTGGATCGACGACCGATGTGGTGAACAAATCGCCGGGTTCGCCTCGTAGCAGCGAGAACGGGGTCAGTGCGAGTCGAACGAAATCCGATTCGCTTTGCATCGCTTCGCGTTTTCGATCCCCGTCGATGATCAGAACCTTGGCTGGCTCTCGAACCCGCACCACTTTGGTCATGGAATGGTCCTGAGGGCTCGCATCGTCATAGTCCGCAAAGACTTTGATCAGTGTGTCTTCGGCCTTGGTCGGCGACCATACGAATCGGACCGTCGAGGTCGAGTTTGCAGCGATCGTTACCGATTGACGCTCGACCTCGTCGAGTCCCTCCATGAGGACCATCGGGACTTGGGCTGCTTCTTGCGAATCGTTTTGGAGCGTAACGCTGATGGTCAGTTTGCCTTGCGGGACGACTTGCGAGGGAATCGATTCGACGCTTAGGATCGAAACGTTCGTTTCGCTCGCGGCGTCTTTGACTGCGGCTTCGGCTGGTGTTGCGGCATTGAGGAAGCTCCAAGCGATCGGAACGTTTCGGCTGGCGAGCTGTTTGGCAAGATCGCGGGATAGATCTTGCTGGGTAGATTTCCATTCGGAGGCTTGGAAGTCAGAGACCAGGAGCAAATGGCGTCTGGGGTTGGAGCTTTTCTCGAGCCAGCTTGCCGCCGAGCGGGCTGCTTCGGATAGATCGAGCCTTCCGGCCGACTCGGTTCTATCGTTGAGGGCTAAGAGTCGTTTGGAAAGTTCGCTAGGTTGGTGCTGGGCCCACATTTCGATAGGTTTGCCACCGAGGATTACCGAGGCATCCGAGCCGGCGGGGAGCTCTTCGAGGATCTTTTGGATCTGAGCGACGGCCTGTTGGATCCGATTGCGTTTTTCGCCGATTCGTCCCTGCTTGTCATTGACGCTTTGCATCGACAGCGAGTCGTCTAGCAGGATGGCCAAGCTCATCGGGGTGGAGCCTGCAGTGTCTTTCCAGGTCTGAATCAGTGGCCTTGCCATCGCGAGGGCTAGCAGGACTGGGATCAGGCATCGGATCAGCAGCAGCAGCAACTGCTTCCACTGGATGCGCCTCGAATTGACCTTCACCGACGCATCGAGAAACTGCATCGCGCCCCAATCGATCGTCAAGTACTTGCTGCGATTGAGCAAATGGATGATCAAGGGTACCGAAAAGGCCGTGGCGCCAAAGGCAAGTAGTGCATTGAGGAACGTCATGCTTGTCCCCGGTGCGCGATGTAGGTGGATAGCACGGCACTGAAGGATTCCGAGGTCCTTACCGGAATCCAATCGATTCGGTTTTGTCTACAGCCGTTTTGTATCGCCTCTTGATGGTTGTTGAAGTTGTTCAAATAGGTTTTACGAAGCGACATCGGATCGACCAGCAGTTGCTGTTCTTTGAGCTCGAGCGAACGAAATAGCGTTCTGTTTTGGAAAGGAAAATCGACCTCATCGTCGTCCATGATTTGAAACAACAAGATCTCTTGATAATTGGCCCTGAGCATTGAGAGACTCTTGAAGAGCTCAGCCGCGTTTCCGTAGCAGTCCGAAAGGAGGATCACAAATCCTCGCTTGCGGCAAAAGCTCAGCAATTGATGCAAGACTCCTCCAAGCTCGGTCTCTCCTTGGCACTCGGAGTTGGCGAGTGTTTCCAAGCAGACCCGCAAGTGGTTCGGCCTAGCCCTGGGCGGGATATGCTTGCGGATCGCAGTGTCGAAAGTAACGAGCCCGACGGAGTCCTGCTGCGAGACAAACAGGTAAGCCAAGCAGGATGCGAGTCGGATCGCATAATCGTGCTTGGTCAATCGGTTGGAGCGAGATCCGCTGTAGTTCATCGAGCCGCTTTGGTCGACTACCAGCGTGGCTCGGACATTCGTTTCGTCTTCGTATTGGCGAATGTAGAGCCGATCTGTTTTGCCAAAAAGCTTCCAGTCGATCGAGCGAATCTCATCGCCGTGAACATAAGGCCTATGCTCTTTGAAATCGACACTCGCTCCGATGTGCCGGGATCGATGAATCCCCCCGGTGACTCCTTCGACGACATCTTTAGCGAGCAACTGCAGCGCAGAGACCTTTTGGATATCGGTCGGCTTGAGCCAACGGAACAGTGGATTGGAGCTCACGAACGTTCTCGCTAAGACGAACTTGAAGTAGATAGCTGAAGTTGGATAGACCAATGCTTCAGCCAATCCAAAGGGGGGATTAGGCGGGATATTGAAGGTCCCATGATAGCATGTTGGGAACCTGAATTCGAGGAAACTCATCGAGAAAACTGATTGGGATCAGTTCCCGGAATGGATAGGTTCGAGCCTTTTTAGTTCCAAGCGATAAAGAATTTGGTTGTACTCGTAGCGTGGTGTCGGCGATGGATTCCCCGAAAAAGAGGTCGTGTAGGTACCCTCGAAGTATAGGACTTTGCCGTCCGGATCGCTAAATTCCGGATGAATCTTTGGGTTGTAGAAGGAGTATTGATGATGGGTGGCGATTTTTTTGGCCGTGGTCCAGGGGCCGGTCGGGGACGGTGATTCGGAGTACCAAACCTCGCCTAGCAAGGACGATTCCCCTCCGTACTGAGTGAATATCATCAGGCGGCGTAGGGGTAGCCAAAGGTTTTGGCCACCGCTTCGTTGGTGACTTTGCCGTGATGCACGTTAAGGGATTCTCGCAGCGGTTTGGAAGCAGCGATTGCAGGTTCGATGCCTTGCTGAGCCAATTGCACCACCCATGGCAAGGTGACGTTGCAAAGGGCAAAGGTGCTTGTGCGTCCTACCGCGCCAGGCATGTTGGTGACGCAGTAGTGAAGGACTTCGTCGACGATGTATGTTGGATTGCGGTGCGTGGTCGGCTTGCTGGTCTCGACGCAGCCACCTTGGTCGATCGCTACGTCGATGATGACGCTTCCGGGTTTCATGAGTTTGAGGTCTTCTTTGCGAACCAGATAAGGAGCTTTCGCGCCTGGGATCAGCACCGAGCCGATAACAAGATCGGCGAGTTTGAGTTGCTCTCTGACGTTGTAGCGGTCGGAGAAGATGACGTTGACGTTTGGAGGCATCACATCGTCTAGGTAACGCATGCGATCGAGGTTCACATCGAGGATGTTGACGTCGGCTCGGAAGCCTGCTGCGATACGGGCTGCGTTGGCACCGACGACTCCGCCGCCTAGGACGGTGATGTGGGCTGGTGGGACTCCGGGGACTCCACCGAGCAAGATCCCTCGACCCATCTGTGGTTTTTCGAGATATTTGGCACCTTCTTGGATGCTCATGCGGCCGGCGACCTCGCTCATCGGGGTCAGCAGTGGCAGTCGGCCTTGGGCATCGCGCAGGGTTTCATAGGCTAGACAAGTCGCACCGCTATCGATCATGGCTTGGGTCAGTCCACGGTCGGCAGCGAAGTGGAAATAAGTAAACAGTGCTTGGTTTTTTCGAATCAGCGGATACTCGGCCGCTTGGGGTTCTTTGACTTTGACGATCAAATCGGCTTGTTCGAAGACCTCTTTGCCAGTCTTTACGAGCGTAGCTCCTGCTTGCTCATATGCTTCATCGGCAAGCCCCGAGCCAAGCCCGGCTGCGACTTGGACAATCACCTTGTGACCACGCGAGACGAGTTCCTCGACTCCTACAGGGAGCATGGCGACTCGGTATTCATCTTCCTTGATTTCTTTGGGAACGCCGACGATCATGGCTGGGAGTGCTTCGGGGATGGAGTAAAATAGATGGCAAATAAAACCGCCCTTTAGTGTACCGTTTTGGCAATCGGTACGCCATACGCGAAGCTTCCCTACTGCTAGTTGCCCCCTCCCTGCCGTCGAAGAAACGTTGCGATGATCGATGAAAAAACCACTCCGGTGCAGAGTCCTGCGCTCGAGACGCTGGCCCCCCCTACGAGCTTCTTTGGGATCCTTTCTTATTTGGGACCTGGGCTGATCATCGCGGCAAGCATCGTCGGCAGTGGCGAGTTGATCGCAACGACCCTGACCGGTGCGCGTGGGGGTTTGAGTCTGCTGTGGTTGATCATCCTTGGATGCGTGGTGAAGGTGTTCGCTCAGATCGAGATCGGTCGCTTTACGGTTTCGACCGGGATACCGACCCTCTCGGCGTTGAGCACTGTTCCCGGACCACGTATTGCCGGACGGGGCAATTGGTTGGTTTGGTACTGGTTCTTCATGTGGTTTTGTAGCATCGGGCAACTCGGCGGGATCGTCGGTAGCGTCGGCCAAGTCCTTGCAATCGTTCAGCCGCTGACAACCCAAGGGGCCGATTACAAGACGATTGGAAATCTCGAGACACAGATCAAGCTCGCGTCGGTCAAGGCTCGATCTGCAACCCCGCAGGAAAAGGAAGCGATGGGTCTTGAGGCCAAGTCCATCGAGGAGAGTCTGGAGAGTCTCAAGCGGGATTACCTCGTGAAATACGCTTCCGGGGCTGCCAAGTCGCAGAGCACCGAGGAGCTTGTTACCTCGATGAGTGTTGCGGGTCTTCCAAGACCTATGGATGACCGGTATTGGGCGATCCCGGTGGCCATCATCACAGCTGGCTTGCTCTTCTACGGAGGCTATTCCTTGGTGCAGTCGGCATCGACAGCCATGGTGGCGATCTTCACGCTTGTGACTCTCGCGACCGTGATTGGGCTACAGGCCAAGCCCGATTGGTCGATCAGCGCCAGCGAATGGTTGCAAGGTCTCTCGTTTGGCTTACCCGAAGGGGACAAGCTCAAGGCGCTTACGACGGCGCTTGCGACGGTGGGGATTATCGGTGTGGGTGCCGCCGAGCTGATTCAGTATCCGTATTGGTGTTTGGAGAAGGGGTATGCTAGGCATACCGGCCCTGACGATGGAAGCAGTGCTTGGTTGGACCGGGCTCGGGGTTGGCTCAGGGTGATGCATTACGACATAGGTGTATCGATGCTCATTTACACCACGGCGACGATCGGTTTTTTTGTTTTAGGGGCGGGGATTTTGCATCGATCGGGGATCCAGCCAGAGGAGTCCAAGTTGATTCAAACTCTTTCGGCGATG
>CAILTZ010000149.1 GCA_903837255.1 uncultured Pirellula sp.
ACCTTTTCGGATACCCCCTCGGAGCCAAGCCATGACTCCGACCGCTGAGTCAGGATCTTCATAGCCCCAACCCCCGACAACGCGACCGACGAATCTTAATGTCTTCTCAAGCGTATCGGATAACCAAGCGATGATTCGAACGGGAAGTTCCGCAAGAAATCGGAGCATGACAAGTCTGCCTTTCAGTGCTCGGTCTCAACAGACAAGCTTGCTCGCAACTGCTGCTCAATCGCCTCTCGCAGGCGTGAAAATAATTCTCTCTGTGCCTTGCGATCCTCCTCCGAGATAGCCCTGAAGCCTTCTTGAACCAGAGCGATCTGAACCACCGGCGCACGTGTGCGATCATCCTGAGGCAGACTCAAGTCTCGGCAGACCACAAACCCCTCTTGAACAATCTCTCGTCTGACCACCCAACTGCTATCCCCATGAGCGTCGCTCAAGAGGCTAGTTGTCTTCCACCCAAACCAATTCCATATCCAATTCATTCTCGGTGGGTACAGCCAAGGCCCATCGACTCGCAGCTTCATGGTCGTTTGCAGAACCCCATCTCGCGCGAATTCCCATTCGCGATGTGACCAATTCGAAGACTGTCGAAATACCGGAACGAAGCTCTCATCGGAACCCTCTGTCTCCGTTACCTTCCATCCATCAATGCTCGAATCAAAGCTTATTTTTTCAATGGATGCAGATGTTCTTAAGCTGCCAAATCCAGGTGCATCGCCCCACACCCCTCGATGAATCCCCCAAAACCCCAAGGCGATGATGGTGACCAGAATAACTCCTGCTGCAAAAACATTGCCAGAAGACCGCTTCTCGTTACCCTCAACCATCGAATCGTTATCCTGCAACCCCGACGGACGTGCTTCCTCCTTGTAGCCATCTTTCTCTTTGTAAGTAAACGCTGCATAAAACTGATCGCCGCTCCAGGTGAGAAAAAGAGTCCCAAGCAAACAAACCATGTCGAGCAGCAGAAAATTCCAATCGATCGGAGTCGTTTGGCTATCTTGGACCCATACGCAAAAGGCGATCCGCAGTGCATTCCAGACGACGATCCAAAACAGGGCCTCGAGAATCAGAAACCCCGCGCGAAACCAACGGTATTGAAGAGTGAATCCGTAGGTTAACACGATCACTAGCACCGGCCCTAAGAGCCTGATGCCAGCGCATTGCCCCGTCTCCAAAAAATCGGTGCTTACCAAACCGATGACATTACCCTTGTTGAAGTAATAGATCTTTGCAAGATCCAAAATGGATCCGGCCAAACCCGTCGAGAGCCTCTGCCCGAACCAATGAATATCCTGCGAGAAGGTCCATAGGGACACAGGGACCATAAAACACAAAACGGACATCTGCACCAATCGCGCCATCGAGAAACCTGCCGACAAAGCGATCAGGCAACTCAAACAAATCCCCCAGCCCCTTAGCACCCAGGCGGTATCGACTGAGTAAACCCCCCAAAGCATCGCCAGCAATGCCGCAATCAGGATACCCGTAACCCCAGCAGCCCACCGATCTTTTGCCGCAAACGGTTTTGATGCTGGCCTATTCGCAAAACCCGCAATCACCAAACTTGCAAACCCGACCACCAACAGACCCAGTTCCAACCAGAACTGGCCAAAAGCTATCTCGTGATAAAACCGGAGAAGTGCCGGTACATAGACCGCCAGTCCAATCGCTAACAATGCAATCGTGACCTTTTTACCCATCGCGATTTCCACAGATAACAGGGCCAAAATTCATGTTCGCCAACCCTTGGATACCCACCTGGCAATCCAAGCAATCAGTGGCTAACTTGCCGCTCGGTCCTCGGACCGCACCCTATCAGAGTAATCAGAATACTTCTTGTCGTAATATTTCCGATAAGAATACCCGTTGTGATAGGCCCCTCTATAGTAAGTGCCGTACTCGTTGTAGTAAAGGTTTTCGTCCATGCCATTGACGATCACCCCGATGAGGTTGCCGTTGACCATGCTCAATCGACTCTTGGCCTTGTGAGCCGATAGCACCACTCCACGGCGAATTCGAAGAACCATGATGATTCCGTCGACCAGACCGCAAATCGATGTCGCATCGGCCACTGGAATCACCGGCGGAGAATCGATCAAAACAAAATCAAACCGATTTCGCAACTCCGAAATAAACTCGACGAAGGAAGCAGACGCCACCAACTCTCCAGGGTTCTTCGGACGTCCACCCGTGGTTACCAACCAAAGATTTTTTTGAAACTCACAAGCCCTCGCGGCTTGGTCCAAACTGCATTCTCCCTCCAAATACTGCATCCCACCAGGCTCGAATTGCACTCCAAAGTTTTGCTGGACTCGCGGTCGGCGGTAGTCACAGTCTACCAAGCAAACCCGCTTGTTGGTCTGAGCAAGGGAGATGGCTAAGTTCGCGATGGTCGTCGATTTGCCATCACCAGGCGACGGACTCGTGAACATGAAGACCTTGCCCCCATTCTGCGCTGCAGTAAACAGAAGCGAAGTCCGAGCGGCACGAAACGACTCAGATACTGAAGAGTTTGGTTGGTGGGTAGCTACAAGCATCGGTGAGCCCGCAAATCCATCCGGCAACTTGGATTTTTTGATCCTCGGTATCTTGCACAGCACCGGAGTGTTGAGGTTTTCCTGGATGTCGATCGGGGTTCGGTAGGCCAAATCGGAGTGATCGATCAGAACCGCAAGCCCGCAACCGAGCAATCCGCCGAGCGACAATCCTGCCAGAAGAAACTTCCAGAGCTTGGGGAATACCTGGATAGGAAACGAAGCTTCATCAATGATTTTCACGCGCGTGGAGGAATACGAGTTGGACATCGCTCGCATGGCTGAGAGCTTTTCAAGGATCTGGCCGACTGTATTCCTGCGTTCTTCAATCTGATCTCGCAACATATTCAGTTCGGTGATATCCCCAGCAATCACTGCCGATTTGTTGGTCAGCTCTGTGATATCCTCGGCGATCCGGTCCATATTGTACTTTGCGCGCTCACGCTCGTTCGCTAAAGCCGCGGCGTAGAGTTGCAAGATATCGCTATCGCGTGTCCGAACCTCTTTGGACAAAGCATCAGCAAACGACTGCACAAGCCCGCTATCGGCATTACGCGTACCCTTGGACAACTCGTCCCCCTTCTTCTCCAACTCCCGCTCCCTGTTGAGGAAACCTCGGAGTGTCTCAAGCTCTTGACTGAGCCGATTTCGTGTAGCTACCGAAGCTTGATATTTTGCTTCCACAAATTCAACTTGAGGATGCTTGGCTCCATACCGGGACTGGGCTTCGGCTCGCTCGGAATCCATCGCTACGACTTCGGCATTCGCGACTTCCATCCGCTGCTCGTAACGTATGAGCCTCAGGCGATCCTCCTCAGACATACCGTTGAGGAAATCCAGCCCTCTATCCTGCTTGTCCAAATTGAAGTACTTTCTCCCCTCGATCACAGCAAGCCTGAGTAATTCATCACGCTTGTTCTCGGGATCCATCGCGGTTCGAACCTGTTCGAGCTGCTGGTCCGAATCGCGAAACTTCTGAACAATATCATCTCGCTCAAGCCTCAGTTTCTCAATCTCTGAAACATAAGGGTTCACCCATCGACCCTTGTCGTTTTCCGCCGTCAAATTCAACTCTTTGAGCAACTGATAGTACCGATCCTGATCGACCTTCTGATCATCAACCAAAGATCGCTGGAGCCTCTCGATCAACTCAACGGACTCTTTACCGGAAATCTCTGAGTCCTTTTCAATGGCCGATATGTAGGAGGCTACGACCTGATTGAGAATCCCAGGCAAATCCTCCTTGACCGTCCCATCGCAAATGATCTCTAGAGCGTCAGAGCTTAAATCCTTACCAACCGGTGAAATGGTTAACATTTTGCGAAGATCGACAATGGGCGAATCGGCTCCGCTGAAAGTCGAAAGCTTATCCAATTGCCCATTGCGTACCGCCTCGGCCAAAACCGTTTGGCCCGAGAGCAACACCCGATGCTTTTCCAAAGAAACCGTCTGCGGAACAACCTCTCCGTTGATCACGCTCGGTGGGGCCTGGACGAAAAGCATAAGCCTCATCACGGATGCGTAAACCGGGGTAACCTGGGTGTAAATCAGGCAAGCTACAGCCGCCCCCAGAACCGAGAGCAACACTATCACGGACTTGCGCCGCCACATAGCTCCGTAGAAGTCGATCGTTGGCATCGGTGGCTCGTCAGCCCCCCCCGCGCCGCGGCCTATCGAATTTGCCTCATCGAATCCATACTGCAAATTGGGCTTATCCATCGATTCGACTATCCTCGTCTCACGGCAGCATCGACTGTATGGGCGGTTTTTACCGGCATCACTAAAGACAGCATTACATCCCCGACCGGTAATCTTAGGAAAACCACCACCGAATGTCTACTGGAATCGGCCATCGACAAGGCCCCCCTGCAACGCTTCCGACGCCCATGACCACAATGTCCAAGGTTTTTGCGATCAACCTTCGTCATTCTGCTTCCCAACACTCAATCCACCAGGACTTGAGAAAAACCAATGCTACCGATCTTATGAATCCGCATTCAGAAAAATTGAGGTATTTTCCTCAGTGGTTTCGTAAAGCGCAAACCCAAAGGAGCTCTTAGGCGGTTTACTGTCCAGGCCCTCCGGTCCTCGCGATTAGCTAGCAACCTATTGCCAAGCGATGCGTTGCTTTTCCCACCCACCCTCATTTTCACAAGTGTCTCAGGTATGTATCGCATGGACACCCCCCCCAAGACCATCATCCTTACCAAAAGCTCATAGTCTGCCGCGATCTGGAAATCCTCTCGAAACAGCCCGTGCGATTCGTAGCACTCCCGCCGAAAGTAGACTGTCGGATGAGGCGGCATCCAACCCCACCAAAATCGGGCAACGTCATAATCATTCGATTTCCATCTTCTGAGGGTCTTGGCAGTGTCGGTGCTATCGACATAGCACAGATCTCCATAGACCCCGCCGGCGGTCGGCATCTGCAAAAACTCACCAGCAATTCTTTCGAGCACCCCTGTATGGGCTAGAAAATCATCCGCATGCAACAATCCTACAATGTCCCCAGTGGCTAATCGCAAGCCCTTGTTCAAAGCATTGTATATGCCGTGGTCTTTTTCCCGAACGCACTTGGATATCCTGTTGCGATAGGAATCGATCACCTTGTCCGTACCATCGGTCGACATTCCATCGACGACGATGTATTCGATGGACGGATAAGATTGACTCAATACCGATTCGATCGTGTCCTGAATCGTCGATACACCATTATAAACCGCAGTGATTATCGATAACTTCATAACTCAACAATCCGTTGTCGTTACGCTAACTGATTGATTGTCGACCTTACACAGTCGCAAATCCATCGGATTTCATCATCCGTCAATGCAGGAAAACTCGGGAAATTGACCCCACGACTTGAAACGTCATCCGAGGTCGGCATTCGCCGATATCCATTGCAGTACATAGGCATGGAATGCAATGGATAGAAAACAGGTCTCGTCTCGATACCCATTCTCGTTAGCTCCTCGCGAAGCGGATCTCTGAGCCCAGCTTGGCGTAGCAACCCACAAACCATCCAATGAGAATGAACCATGTCGGACGGCTCAACCTGGAACTCCAATAGATCTCCAAGTTCAAAACGGTACATTGCAGCGATCTGCTTTTTACGCTCCAAGGTTTCCTCGATGCGCAACATCTGAGCGCAACCAATCGCCGCACATAGATTGGTCATTCGATAGTTATACCCGACGATGTCGTGCCAATACTCCCGGAACTTCGCCAATCCTTGACCCTTGATATGGACCACCCTGTCAGCCAAAGTCTGATTTTGTGTTACCACCATTCCGCCTTCACCCGTCGTGATGGTCTTGTTTCCATAGAAACTGAAACTGGCAATATCCCCAAAAAGACCTACATGCGTTGGGCCGATTCGCGAACCAATCGCCTCGGCGCAATCCTCCAC
>CAILTZ010000150.1 GCA_903837255.1 uncultured Pirellula sp.
GGGAAGGAGTGCCGCGCGTCGTCGAGTTTACCACACGGCTTACCCCCAATGAGCATCTTCGATTCGCCGGATATGGGATCGGTATCGACGCACAAGGCAAGAGTGTGTGGAACGTCGATACCGTCAAGGATTGGAGGGTTCCCGGTATGGCGCTTGAATGGGTTGAGATCGAAGGCCCCCTAATCGAACATTGGCCACCCCAAAGCGTATCCCGTGTGTTTGGTGATTCATCGGTGCGCAAGCTCGAGAAACGAGGTCGATGGACACAGAACGGCCATATCGCTTACGAATTAGCGCCGGAGAATCCCAAGTCCGCATCCAGCGATGCGATCCGACGATTCGCTCAGCGGGCGTTTCGCCAACCGTTGCAGGATGGCCAAGCGGATCGCTTCATCGCCTTGGCGCACTCCGAATTGGATTCGGGCCGTAGCTATGAGCAAGCGATGCGGGTGGCTTTGCGAAGTATCCTGATTTCTCCCAAATTCCTTATGCTCGAGGAGTCCCCCGGCAAGCTTGACGACTATGCACTTGCTTCCCGGCTTTCCTACTGCTTTTGGAGCAGTCCACCCGACGAAGAACTCCTGGGTCTGGCCAAGAGCGGCAAGCTCTCGGATGCAGATGTTTTGCGGGCCCAGGTTGACCGTCTGTTGGATTCCCCTCGCAGTCGGGAATTTATTGTCTCGTTCGCCGGGCAGTGGCTCGACCTATTTCAAATCGATGCAACCACCCCCGATGCGAAGTTGTATCCCGAGTACGACGATCTGCTCAGGGATTCGATGGTCGCAGAGACTCAGGCATTCTTTCGCGAGTTATTGCAGAAGAATCTGCCTATCGGTGCAATCATCGATTCGGATTTTGTCATGATCGATCGACGACTCGCCGAGCACTATAGGCTGATCGAGGAATTTCATCAGAGCGATCCGAATCTCTACGGTGAAGAGGTTCGCCGGGTGCAACTGCCCCAAGACTCTCCGCGAGGGGGGATCATGACACACGCGTCGGTTCTCAAGGTGACAGCCAATGGCACGGTGACCTCTCCGGTCCTTCGCGGTGCCTGGATCTTAAGGCGATTGATCGGCCGCCCACCGTCTCCTCCACCACCGGTCAATGCCATCGAACCAGACACGCGTGGAGCAACCACGATTCGCGAACAATTGTCCAAGCACCGTGATTCGCAGACCTGCAATCGTTGCCATCGAGAAATCGACCCTCCCGGTTTTGCATTAGAAAGCTTCGACGTGATCGGCGGGTTCCGGGAAAACTATCGATCGGTTGGCCAAGGCACACCGCCCATGACCAAACTGCACGGTAGGGATATCTGGGAATACAAACTTGGAAAGCCAGTCGATCCAAGTGGCGAAACCTCCGATGGGGTTGCCTTTTCGAACATCGAGTCCTTCCGAAATATCCTACTGCGTGATCAAGGCCAGATTTCCCGGTCGCTCGTCGAGCAGTTTGCTACGTACGCCACTGGGTCGGCCATCAGCTTTGCCGATCGAGAGGAAATCGATCGCATTGTTGCTGATATCCAGGTCAACGGAGCTGGGGTCCGCACACTCGTCCATCGCGTGGTCGCGAGCAAGCTGTTCACCAACAAGTAGTCCTATCGATTAGTCCCATCGGATCCGAACCGATAGTCCAAAAGAAATACACATTACACGAGCGAATAATGAACTACCCCAATGGCGTTTTCAGGGCGGATCGACGTGCCTTTTTGCGAGCGAGCGGGGTTGGGTTGGCTTTGCCCATCCTCGATGCATTCCTTCCCCAAGGTGTCCGAGCCGCACAGGAGAGAATCCCGCAACGACTGGTCTGTATCTGCACCACACTCGGATTGCATACGCCATTTCTTTTTCCTGAAGCTGGCGGCTCTGATTTTGAGTTGACACCTTATCTGAAAATACTCGATTCCCATCGCCAGGACTATACGCTGTTCAATGGGATATCCCATCCGGACCAGTCCGGGTCGGATGGTCATTCATCAGCGATGACATGGTTGACCGCAGCCCGTCACCCTGGTCTTGCGGGCTTCCGAAACTCGATCTCCATCGACCAATGGCTCGCCTCAAAAATCGGGCTAGAGACACGGTTTCCATCGCTACAACTCAGTACGGACGGATCGAGCCAATCGCATACATCCAGTGGGATCATGATCCCTGGAGAGCAATCACCATCGCGAATGTTTACCAAACTCTTTCTCGATGGGACCGCTGAGGCTAAAGAAGCCCAGATACAGAAGCTCCGTGAAGGCAAGAGCATCATGGATACGGTCCGAGAAGAAACACGGCAATTCCGAAATCGGATCGGCAAAGACGACCGTGAAAAGCTCGAGGAGTACCTGTATTCGGTTCGAGAAATGGAGCAGAGATTGTCTGCGGCGGAAGCTTGGGTGCACAAGCCAAAACCCAAGGTCGATGCGACCGCCCCTGAGGATATCAAGGAAAGCAAGGACTTGATCGGGCAAATGCAATTGCTTTTCGAACTCATACCCCTGGCCCTGCAGACCGATTCGACGAGGTTGATCACCGTGATGGTCCAAGGCCGAAATGATGTCCCACCGATTCCTGGAGTCA
>CAILTZ010000151.1 GCA_903837255.1 uncultured Pirellula sp.
CCCTGTAAACATGGCAAAGACGATCGGCTCCCACCATCCAACGCTCACAGGCTTGTTTCGAACCGTCTGAGCGAAAGCTTGGGATAGTGACAGTCCTAGTGGAAGACTCGCCACAAGCAAACAGAGGCTGGACCGGTAACCCCAAAGCGACGGTCGCGTCTTCCGCAAAGTCATCACTTCCGATTCATCAGACCTACTTGCAAAGCCATCACCGAAGCGCGCAGTAACAAAAAGGCCGGCTAAGGTAAACGAGAGCACCGAAAGCACCCAAAGCGATACCGCGATGACCTCGAACGCGAGGGGGAGATTGGCGTAAGCTGCATAGTTGAAGACAAAGTACGTGCGGGTCGACAGGGCCGCACCGGTGGCAATCCATATCAACCCGACTAGCAATTCCAATCCACGCATCACACGCTCCTAATCGCTAGTCTGTGATTCGATCGGGTGCGACGATTCAACACGGTAACCTTCAGAACGGTAATACATGTACATGGACCCCAACGCCAACGCCGTTAGTACGTGCCACAACGCATGTCCTTGTATCAAGCTCTCGGGCGTTCCAAATTTACGCGCAACGTCCAACTGCCTAAAGAGCACCGCTAGAACCAATGCCACGAACCCAACCAACAACCATCGGCGCATGAATGTACGGGAACCATTACGCGTTCGATAGGGTACACAATCCACCACGGCAAAGACGACCACAATCAAAATATGAAGCGGGAGGACTTGGCCCGATGACATCGACCATTTATAGCGATACAAAAGGTAAGCAGCTAGCACTACCGAGCTAGCAAGCAAAGGCCAAACCGGAATGCGTCCGACTCGGCCCAGTCGAAAATGGGTGGGACAATAGCGTCCAACACTGATCGCGATGCACGCCAGGAGAGGCGCATACATCGATCCAACATCCAATTGCTGACCCCATCGGGTTAGCGACGCATGGAACAGACCACTTCCTAGACCAAGGTAGCTGCAGGCAGCGCCAAACAACAGACTCATCGCAGGGGTGCAAACCAGATAATTGCCTGCCACCGAGCTTGAACGCTGTCGATCATGGAACGCCAATGCAAAACCATAGAACCCGACGAGAACATACGCCAGATTGGACCAAGTATTCGCTCGTGTACGAAACAGATCGTCGGCGTGGATTCGCTCAGAATAGCCAGGCCTTCGATATTCATGGCTCTCAACCCAAGCTTGCCAAAAACCCTGTCCGCGATAAGACTCACTGACCAAGCCCAATAAAATGATCATCATCAAGAGTCCGCCCCAAGCGACGGAATGAACCCAGATGGGAACTGTGTCACGCTGGTTCATGCAACGATTGATCCTCAAGTGCAATTGACTATCCAAGTTTTCGCGGGCTATTCGCTGGCGTTCTGTCCAGGAGCAATCTTAATCGAAATGGACAGGATTTTGCTTATCCTGGGCCACCCTAGATCGCTAGAAAATCCATCGTGGTCTACTATACTGTTCCAGTGAAACTGTTCTAGTGAAACTGTGCCACTGTACTTACAACCCCCGGTGCATCGTTCCGCCAAGGACATCTCTCAGATGACTGACCTCTTTTGCGATGGAGATTGCTTGTGACCCGTTTGGCCGATGTTTTCCAAGGTTGCATTCCCGCCCTGATGACCCCATGCACAAGCGACGGTGCGCCAGATTTCGATGCTTTGGTACGCAAGGGCAAAGAACTAATCAGCCTTGGGATGCGGGCCGTCGTCTACTGCGGTTCGATGGGCGATTGGCCTCTGCTGACCGATGCCCAGCGTCAAGAAGGAGTTGCTCGACTCTCAGCCGAGGGTGTGCCAGTGGTTGTTGGCACCGGTGCCCAAAACCCGAAAATCGCCGCCGCACATGCAGCTCATGCGCAAAAAGTAGGTGCAGCTGGCTTGATGGTCATCCCGCGCGTCCTGTCCCGAGGCACATCGACATCTGCCCAGCGCAGCCACTTCGCCGACATTCTAAACGCTGCAAATAAACTTCCTGCGGTCATCTACAACAGCCCCTACTACGGCTTCCAAACCAAAGCCGATCTGTTCTTCGATCTCCATAAGCATTTTCCGAATCTCGTGGGCTTCAAGGAATTCGGTGGCGCCGAATCGCTCAGCTATGCTGCCGAAAACATCACCAGCGGCAACCCGAATCTAGCGTTGATGGTCGGTGTCGACACCCAAGTCTTCCACGGGTTTGTGCGATGCGGTGCGGTCGGTGCAATCACCGGCGTTGGAAACGCCCTGCCCGGCCAAGTCCTCCGGCTGATCGAGCTTTGCACACGGGCCGCCTCTGGCTGCGTGGAATCCAGGCGGCTTGCCCAAGAACTCGATTCGGCTTTGGCAGTCCTTTCAAAGTACGACGAAGGACCCGATTTGGTCCTTTATTACAAGCACC
>CAILTZ010000152.1 GCA_903837255.1 uncultured Pirellula sp.
GCTCAAGCTGGATCGTGCCGTCGGCTTGCACAAGCTTGTAAGAGGCCTCGATCGTCGCGGTGTGTGGCAGCGATTGGTCTTCTTTCTCAAGCCTCTGGGTGCTGACTCGGAATTTGATCAAATTGTCGTCGAAAACCGTTTCGACAGGCTGAAAATTGTTGAGAGTAATCGCCCAAGGTCCATCCTCTTGCTTGCGAGGAATCCCTTTGGCAAGATCGCCGAATTGGGTCGCATAAGCGTCCATCTCCTGACTGCGTAGGATCCGGCCTGCGAGGACAGGGTCGAGCAAATTCCCGACCAGCGACTCGTGGATCTGCAATGTCAATCCACATTCATCGGCTGGGTAAGGGCAGGGGGTATCGGCGGCGAGCTGTGTGCCCGACTGCACTTTCCACTGAAGCCCGAGTTGCTCGGGGTTGCTCCACGAGTTCCGCTGCGGTTTGGCGATCCCCAAACGCCCTAGGATTGGCGATTCCATCGCCTCGCGCAAGCGTCCGTTTGCTTGGGAAAGCTGTTCGGTCAGCTGCTCATGGAATTGCGTCCGGATGCGATGCTCCATGCGAGCCTCACCGATCGCATCGGCCTGAGGCTTTTTCTTCGAAGCCTGCTTGGCAGCGATCTTTCGGACGATCTTCATACGGTGTTCGATGCTCTGGATCGTTGTGGTCAATTGTGCGTCGACCCCGGTGTCACCTAAAGCCATCAACCCCGTATCGCCCAGCGCGAGCGTCTCGCAAGCCACCACGTCGGCCGTACCACTTGTGTTGAGCACCACCCCGCGGTTGTACCCCTTGTTCTGGCTCGCAAAGTCTGCGTTCATCAGCAACCGCAACGTCGCTTGGTTGGGATTATCGAGCAACACCGGCGAGACATCTCCGCAAAGGATACTCTGCCCGATAATCGTCGTGCCTAAAATCAATTCGTTCACTGGATTGGCTTGATCCACCGGTCGCGAAAAGGACTTTCGCAAAAAATCGTCCGATACGATCGCGCGAATATTCGGCTGAGAGAATTTGTTCAAAACGCTCGAAACAAGCGAGGGACTCTGATTGGCTTGTTTCATGTAAGTCACCACCTGGGCCAAATCATGCATGGCCTTGGGATCACGTCGCATCTCCGGCAGTTGCATCCGCTCGGAAAGCTTGCCCAAGCGATTCTTGAGAATCTGCATGGTGGTCTCCGGATCCCTCGAAATGCGCGCCTCTTGGACGTAACGCGACAAGGCATCTCGGACCCCAACAAAGGGGGAATATTCCAACCCTGGGTAGTTTTGACGAAACCGCTTTTCGAGATCGTTCAAGGTCTCGGGGTTTGGAGTAGGCTCAGCCAACTCCTTGCGCAAGGTCTCCCATTTGAGGAAATCTTGCCAAATCGGACCCTGGCTCGGCGATGAATCCAAATAACGCTCAAAATTTTCAATTTGGCGATCGAGATTCGTTCGCGAAGAACTGATATCAGGAAGTTTCGATGGATCGAGTTCGCTCAAAGAGCGATTGACCATATTCCAAAGGGCTGGGTCTTGAGGGACCCCCTGAACCGATCCTGCGGAGGCATCTGGTACCGCTTTACCCTCTGTTTCTTGACCTCTGGCAGGCGAGCTTATAGCTACGAGAATTCCTAGGACCCCAAAGGCAACCGAAGGGATAGCTGGCATCCATTTCAACTTCATTGTGTTCTCCATTCCGCAACCGAAACCACTCGCAAAAAAAGCATTCTGTCCTCAGTGTAGTTGATGGCAAAAATCGCTCATAGCACCCATATCACCCAAGCTCCCTAAGTTGCCCGGAAAAGCTGGATTTATCGCGAAGATCATGGACATTGCCAAGCTTGGTAATCGATCCGACTTGCACTCAGCTAAAGGAAAATGCTAGTTTCCACTTGGTCTATTGGGCCGAATTCAGCTCGAAATCCTTCTCGGTATTTTTCCCACAGGAATAATGGTTTTCCATGGTCGCTCGATTTGAAATCTGCGCCTGGGCTGTGCTTACGATTCCCATTGGGCTTTTGCTCCTGGCTCCACAAAACGCCTGTGCTCAGAGCACCCCCACGGCCAACGCGAACTCCCCACTGAATTTCTACGGGGACGGGTTTGTTCTTCTCCAGCACGGCTCGGTCTTAAAAGGCTTCGTCAAACCTCAAGCCGACTCGGTCACCGTGGTGATGGACAAAGGCAAACAAGTCACCTTAGCAAAAAAGCAGATCCTGGTCATCGGACCGACCATGGAGTCTCTTTACAAGTACCAGACCAGGGCGATTCGAAAATGGGGAACCGGAGAGCACTGGCACCTAGCTCAATGGTGCATCCAAAACGGGATGATCGACCAAGCCATCGAGCATTACCTGGAGCTTGAAAAACAAGCGGGCGACAACCCAAAATTCAAACAACTCGATCTGCAACTCAAGCAAGCCCTCCTGGCCGACGAAAACGTTCGGCGCGCGATGGCAGAGCAAGGCATCGAGTTGCCCAAACACGAATCCCCGGAATCCAAGAACACAGCAACTCGAGAGGCTGGCCAAGTCGTAACCGCCAGTGCGAATCTGCCGAGCACCGCCAACGACCAGGATTCGGCATTCCCCATGCATACGATCCCAGGTTACCTGCGCAAAAGCTTCCAAACCGAAATCACACCCATCGTCGTGTCTCGGTGCGGACAATCCGGCTGCCACGGAAACTTGGCCAAAAATTCCTTGCACATCTTTCAACCCGTGGGAGAACAAGCCGCTTCGATCAACGAGCGAAACCTAGAGAACTTCCTCCGCTTTGTGGATGCAACCGAGCCCGATCAATCGGACTTGCTCCACTACGCGGCCAAGCCGCACGGTGCTCAGCGCAACGCCAGTTTTAATCTGCAGCGAGAGGAGGACCGATTGCACCTGGAACGACTCGCTAAATGGGTTCGATCACTCGATAGCCTCAGGCCCAAGAATTCCAGCGAGACCCCCTCGGCTCCGGTTATCCAAGCGGCTGGATATGCAAAACCCGAAACCGAATCGCAGGTCCAACAAGCCATCGCCACCCCGTCGAAACTATCCAAGCCCCCCAAGACCGGTTCGACGGCCGTGTCCATCGATGCCAGTGAACTGATCGAAATCGAACAAGAGATTCAAAAACTCGAAAAGATCGCCAAAACTAAACCGAAGGCATCTGACCCCTTCGATGCCAAGATCTTCAATTCCAGATACCGCAAAGACGACCCCGAAAACAGCAAGCTTCCAGCCAAGCCTTTGCCCTAATCAAGCAGCCAAGCCCGGTACGCTTGAGGGGTCTTGCTCGGGCCAGGTCACAAACGCTAAATTCGCGACGATCATCATCAGCCCAAAGGTAATCATCCCAAAGAAAATCGCGATCCCCGCATGCACCAATAGGGCGATCGCCAAAACCCACGGCCGCGTCAGACGCGGCCACACAAGCGCCGCATAAGCGATCTCCCAAAATAGAGTGACGTGGGAC
>CAILTZ010000153.1 GCA_903837255.1 uncultured Pirellula sp.
AGGCTTGATGACATGTTGTTGTGTCCTATTTGGCTTTGAGTTTCGGACCCAAGAGACTGCCCAGCGATGGGAGCGTGTGACTTTGGTAATAGAGTTTGCCTTGGCCTTTGAATTTACAGACCAATCCTTCACCACCCAAGAAACTTCCGATCAGGCTGCGGCTGGCTTTGCCGATGTTGAACTTCAACGTGTCCTCGAAGGCCACGATGTGTCCGGTATCGATGGTGTAATCGCCGTCGACCTCCACGGAGTGGATCGCACCGTAGCTGCTCAAGTACAGTTCGCCACTTCCAGAGCACTTGACCCAAAACATCGACTCGCCACTAAAAAGGGCCGATGAAAAGCCTTGCCAAGTCGTATCGATGTCGATCCCGGGAGTGGAGGCAAGCCAGCTAGAGCCTTGGACGATCATCGTCCCGCCCCGCATGGTGTGATGGACACAATCTCCGAGCATCGTCGGTCCGATCAGAAGCGATTGGCTCGGCTGCTGCGCGGTGAAGTGATTCAAAAAGAAGCTCTCGCCGGAGAACATTCTCTTTAATCCTTTAATGATCCCACCGCTACCTCCGCGACTCTTGGAGGTCGTCTCGACGGTCAGGCCTGGGGTCATGGCAATCATGGCGCCAACCTCACAGGTGATCGATTCGCCTTGGTCGAGTTCGAATCGCAGTGCGGTGGCCGCAGGCGGGCATAGCATTTGATGTTGCATGATAGATCAATCCAGATTTCAAAAGACTACCACAGGTGAGCATTGGTCCAAGCTGCAAGTCCGTCAAAGGAGCGAGACTGCATGTAGATCTTGCCTTGACCTCGGACGCGAGTGATCAATCCTTCACCGCTGAAGAAACTTGTAAAAATCCCACCAGCCATCCCTACGTTGATTGAGATCGAGGGCTCGTAGGCAACCAAGTGGCCGGAATCGACAATGTATTCGCCAGTGATTTCACGATCGAAAATGGCTCCATAAGCTCCGAACCACAGCTTGCCATTCCCTGAGAGTTTCAATCGAAACAATCCTTCACCAGCAATCCAGCTTCGAAGCCCTGCCCAACCGAGCGACATTCGAACCCCTGGCTCGCAAGCGATGAACGCTCCGGGCTGCAAGTACAATGTGTTGCCCCGAAGTTCCGTGCATACCATGTCGCCAGGGAAGGGTTGAGTCAGCACCAGTTCGCCAGGCGAGCTGGCGGAAAACTCATTGATGAAAATCGACTCGTTGCCCAGGAATCGTCGGGCAAGTCCCCCGAAAAATCCGCCGTTTAGCCGAGTCTTCATCTCGACGTTCGCACTCATCGTCGCCATCGCACCGGCTTCGGCGATGATCTTGTCTCCGGGTTGAAGTTCAACTCGCAAGTTCGCAAACGACGGACGATTTCGTATATCCACTTGCATCACGTACCTCGCGATGATGATTTAAAAATAAAGGTGATTGCCGAGCAAGACGGGGAGTATTATAACGCGTCCTGCGCGGTCTTGAGGTCCAGTTGCAAGGGTTCATACTGCACCTCAGGGAGCTTTTTTTGGTGATTTTGGATATTTTCGACCCGGGTCTCATGCTGCGGATGGGTGCTGATCCAAGCCACCGCATCGGGCAGATCCCCCATCTTCTGCTTGAGCATCTCAAAGAAATCGGCCATTGCCTTAG
Organism: uncultured Pirellula sp.; assembly: GCA_903837255.1. Lineage (GTDB taxonomy): Bacteria > Planctomycetota > Planctomycetia > Pirellulales > Pirellulaceae > JBKCUI01. The sequence goes on from CAILTZ010000153.1 coordinate 1,646, forward strand.
GGTCGATTTTGGCCGCGTGCAGCATTCTGACCCCTTCGAGGTCCGCCTCCGTTTCTGAGGTTCGGCTGTAACTGGTCAAAATGGAAGTCTGAGCGACCTGCGCTCCGAGCGCTAAGAGTCCGCCGACGTCTCCGATAAGAAGTTGGATCGCTGCGACGACACCCAGCGACTGGCCGACGCGTTCGATTCCATGCCTGAGCGTCGCATGAGACATCTCATGAGCCAAGACACCTGCGATTTGTTCAGCCGACTTGGCTTCCTTGATCAAGCCTGTATAGACGACAATCTGGCCACCGGGAAGCGCAAAGGCATTGACTTCGCTACCCTCGACCACCGAAACCTTGAATTTCATGTCGGGTAGCTTCGCGTGTGGCTTTAGCTTGTCGACGATTTCCTGAACCAGTTTGCTGGCAGGATGATTCGCATCGAGCTTGCGCCCGACCTCCATCGAATTAAACGCCATCGTTCCGATCTTTTCATCGACCGAGACGGGCAACGCACGCATTGCCACCTTGGCTGCCGAAAGAACGCCGTAATACCCTGCGACTAAAAGGGCTGCACAGGCCACCGCGCTGACGGCAAGCCAAAAACCGAATCGATTCGATTCAGCCCGCTGCCCCTTCTTGAGCGTACTCAATTGGCCTGCAAGCACACCACCGGACTGAAAATCAAGCTCTTTGGCAAAGCTCTTGTCCTCGCTGAAGATCGTCAAACTGCCGTCGCTGGTACGGCAAAAGACCATTCGCCCTGTGGCTCCCCCCAAATCGAGCTTGCACTGACTCAGCGGTATGCTGAATCGTTGGGTTGGCTCACCACTTGTATCGGCGATGAGCTCTCCTCGAACGATCGATACGTTCGCCCCGGCTCGCCCCCCCGGAATCGACGCATGAAACACTCCACCTTGAAAATTCTCACGACTTGATGACATGATCGTCTCTGCTTTTTTAGGCTCTTCGGGGTTTTAAATCACGGCAACTGCTTAACAAGGCCCTCCATAAGCGTCGGGCGATGCCTGAGTATTCCTCGAATTTTAGCAACGGTTACACGTTCTTGCTCCCAAAATCTGGAATCCTCCGAAATGGATATGTTATCGCCAAGCACGATCCAGCCGTCGGCAGACTGAAAATCCTGCTCCTCGGAATCTCGAACGCCGCGATAGTGCAACCCTCGGTAGACAAAACAGCGATCGACAAGTCCCTCTGGTTCGGCCAAACCCAGGCTCGTCCATCCCAACCCCTCCTGCAGGGGACCTAGCTCGACGGAACATCGCTCTTGCTGCTCGTCGATCACCACCAAGCGATTGCCAAGTACCAATAGGTTGATCCAAACCGGTTGCCATGACTTGATCAACCCAATCCGACCAAGCTTTCCTTCGGTTTGCCCGGCCGAGATCTCAGCGGTGTGGATCTCAGCGGTGTTCTCATAACACGAAAGCTCGATGGGCAAATCCTGCTGTCCGTGGCGAAGAACCAAATGCAGATTCCAATTCTTTTCTGGTTTGGCCAAACGGAAAGCGATGCCGATATCCTGGACGGCTAAACGCTGATGCGAGTCCTGGGCATTGACCTGCAATTCGTTGTCGATAGGAAACCGAATACCGGACATAAACTCAGCGAGCTTCAAAGCGTTTGGCCTGGCCTGCCAATTGGCGACCACCACGGCTTGATGCAAGAACTCCTTGGCAGTCGGCACGACCTGTTTTCCATCTGCCCATATTCGACCTTGGCGAATGGAAATACGTTCGCCAGGCAACCCGACAATCCGTTTGACTTGTCCGACCTGTCCTGATTGGCCCTCCATGGGTTCAAGCACAACCATATCCCAGCGCCTGATGGGAGAGGTGTCCTGAGTGCGAAGAGGATCCGTTCCTGTACGCTTGTTCCACAAAAGCGACGGGACATAGACCACCGACTCGCCCTCTTTGAACGCAGAGTGCGAAGTATCTAGATACTCTCGGCATACCTGGCAGCGGACTTCTTGGGTTGCATCCCAAGCGTCGAGCGTCCAGGAGTTGAGCGATTGGCAGTTGCTACAGACCAACTCCATTCGAGGCCCACGCAGCGCTGGCTCCATCGAAGAGCCCGTCAAGGTACCGATCCTCAGTTGGCTCGATCGCCTAAGAAGCATTAAGTAAGACGTGGTAATACCGACCGTCAGCAACCCCAAGAGCATCAAGGTTGCAAAGACAAACCAACTGCTCGGGCGATACTGCCTGCTGCTTATCGGCTCAACTCGATTGGATTGGATAGCAGGTGGGGGGCTATTTGTTTTCACCGATTCGATAGAGTCCGTCTTCGGTACGAATGATCAAGTCGTTTTCATGGACAGCATACGAAGCAAATACGCGGCCTGGCAATGACGGGCGAGCGATTTCGATCGGGTTTTCGCCGATCTCCATCACGACCGCTTCGCCCGATTCGCTTTGGAAATAAACACGATTGCCGACGGCAAGGAGCGATGCGGAGTAATTCCCGCCGAGCCGCTTTTGCCAAATTTTCTTTCCGTCGGTAGCCGAGATGCCCGTGGCCACACCACCGTCGCTGACCATGACGATTTGATCTCCCACAGGAACCGGGCTTGGCGTGTTGGGGACCGCCGATGGTACACTCCAGCGAACATTCGTTTCGGTCACATCCCCACTTCCACGCGGATCGATCGCAAGGAGCTTGGGCGTCATATAGCCCGTGCTCAAAATCACCAACCCCTGGTGGTACACAGGCCTGACGATCAGTGAAAAGCCGCTGTAGCGGACCGACCAGATCACTTTGCCTGTCATCGGGTCGAGCGATTGAACAATATCCGAACCAGGCGAAATGACCTGGGTCTTACCCTCGACCTCGATGGCCTGCGGGGTGGCAAAGGAAAATGAACGATCCGTCGTTACGCCCCGGGAAGCTCTCCAGACCTCTTTGCCAGTCTGAGTATCCAGAGCCAGAGTGTAAGCGTCCGCTGAACCGTCACAGGTGAGGATCAGATGATCTCCAACGACGATAGGCGAACCGCCGTTGCCATGGACCGGATTGTAGGTGTGCTCGCGATCGGTCCAGAGGATATCACCCTCGGGCGATACGCACGCGGTCCCTTGATGGCCGAAATGCACATAGAGCTTTGAAGTTTTGCTCTTCGGGTCAACGTGTGCGATAACCGTCGAGCTAGCGTGGGAATTTTTCTTGTGGATGTTCGATGCGTCAGCGGGTTGATCGAAGATTTTCTTATCAAAGATCAGTTTGCCATCGGTAACGCTGTAGCAACTCAGATACAGCGACTGTGGACCTGAAAGAGTCTTTGAATCCGAGTCCGGAGAATTGTGCCTCGCGGAAGTCACATAGATCGACTCGCCGAGAATCACCGGCGATGACCAGCCGAGCCCTTGGGTGGGTGTCTGCCATCGAACATTCTTGCGTTGGTCGTCTTGTGCAAGCCACTCGACAGGCAACTTGCTAGTGCCGGCAACCACACCGTTTTGGCCCGGACCGCGAAACTCAGGCCAATCGGCCAAAGCGGTCCGGGAGCCGGAAACCAACGTGCAAACGAGAATCACTTTGCCGAGCCGAGCACCCGGTAAGGCCCACCCTACTAGCGACCTCAAAACTGCGTTACACTGGAAACGATCCGTATTATTCATAGTTGGCTGTCGTTTGACTATTTGGTTTTGAGTGGATTAGTTTGTGAGTAGATTGGTTTTTCAGTGGAAGATCGAGGCGTGGAAATCATGGGGCGAGTTTTTAGTAAGTTATGGTCGAGTGCGTTACTGAGTTTGGCTGGTTTGCTTTTCAGCGGATTTGGTAGTCTAGCATCTGGTCAGGAAACCGAAAGCAAACCGGCGACCAAAACTTCCAGCAAGGTCAGCTTGGGCGAAGCCAAATTGGCTGGGGACGGTTTCAAGTTTACCGAAGGCCCCACTGTCGATGCCGATGGCAACGTCTACTTTACCGACCAGCCCAACGATCGAATTGTCAAATGGACGATCGATGGCAAACTGAGCGATTTTCTCAAACCCGCTGGACGCAGCAACGGAATGTACTTTGCTCCTGACGGCAAATTGTTGGCTTGCGCCGACGAGGCAAACGAACTCTGGGAGCTCGACAGCTCAGGGCAGCACAAGGTTTTGCTCAAGGAATTCGAGGGGACCAAGCTCAATG
>CAILTZ010000154.1 GCA_903837255.1 uncultured Pirellula sp.
GAGCATCTTCTCCGGTCATTTGGAAATCCCATACTCTCAAGCGAAATCGTTGAATGTGAACCCAGTAACTCCATTTGTCGCTTGGCACACATACTTTGCGACCCGATGCGATCAGAGCCATAGTTATGCCCGGAGCCACTCAGACGGTAATGTTTCCCTGCCGAGTGTTGGCTGATGATGTCGGCTTGCTGCTCGCGTGTAAGTGCCGGCTTGGTGTACTTCATGTACCACCTCCGAGTCCATAAATAGAAAGACCCGACGAAGTGTGCGTGTCTTGCGACATAGGCCCGCCCGTAGACCTGTCCAAATTCCCTCGAAAACTGGACCGATGGTGGGCGATATGTCCACGCGGTGGACATGTTCTGCGGACATGGGTAAAAAGCCGCCGTTTTTGGACACGTCGATGTGGGATGATGGCCCGGATAAGTCGCCGTCGAAATCATTTTTGAAGCACTTCCAACAGAGCCGTGTGTTTGTAAATCGTTTCCCGACCGTGCTTTTCGCTAACCATCACACCGATTCGCTCTAGCTCCTGCAAGTATTCCGAGGCCGTCTTTCGCTTGGCGATTCCCGCATCGACAATAAAACTGATCTTGCAGTAGGGCTGTCGGAATATCAGCTCGATGAGTTCCTTGGAGTAGATCTTGGGTGCCTCGGTACGACATCGGTCCATGGTCAGATCGAAGAGTTCGCGGATGGCCTGAATGCGACCGGTCGTCCAAAGAGCCGTTTCCTCGACGCCGCGAAGCATGTAGAGCAACCACGGTTCCCAGTCGTCGCTTTCGGTCACTTCCCGCAGCAGGCGGTAATAATCCGGCTTGTTCTGGATGATGAAGCGGCTGATGTAAAGGACGGGGATCTGCAACAATCCCATATGCACTAAATACAAGATGTTGAGGATCCGACCGGTTCTGCCGTTGCCATCGGTGAATGGATGGATCGCTTCGAACTGGTAGTGGGCGACCGCCATTCGGATCAGGGGATCTGGCCCATCTGCCGCAAGTAGATAGGACTCCAGATTACGCAACTTCTCTGCCAGTTCCGGCCCTCCCGAGGGCGGAGTGTAGATCACGCTCCGCGTTCGGGTATCGCTGATTCTTACATGATCGCTGGGCGAGCGGAAATCGACCGTTTGTCCCCGCAGGATACGGCAGGTTTCGCGAACGAGCTCGATCGAAAACGGCTGAGAGGCAAGGGCTTCGTAGCCGTTGCGAAGCGCTGTGCGGTAGCGTAAGACTTCCTTGGTGCTTGGATCGGCATCCACCGACTCTTCCACCGCCGCGCGAAATAAATCGTCCTGAGTGGTGACAATGTTTTCAATTTCAGAGCTCAGCTTCGCTTCTTGCAATGGAATGGCATTGATAAGGATCGCTTGATCGGGAATCAGCCCGCCAGCACCCTTGAGTTCGGCAAGCGCCCGGCTAGCGGCAACGCACTGCTTGAGCACAGCCTTGGTCTCGACGTCCGCACGCGGTGGCAACGATGGGAGATCGTCGTACGGCTGCTGGGGGTTAAAGCCCATAACCTAGCCCCTTTAGGTTCGCTTTAATGGTCTGCTCTAGCTTGGCGGACTCAGCGAATTGGGCTTGCAACTCTGCCACAAGTCTCGGCATCTTTTCCTCGAATGGCTCGCCGTCGTCCTCGACTTCTTCAGCACCGACATAGCGACCTGGGGTTAGAACATAGCCATGCGAGGCGATCTGTTCGGTGGTGGCGGAAAAACAAAAGCCGGCAATGTCGGTGTAGGTGGGAGCGGTGTGGTGGTTCTCTTGTGGTTTCGTCACAGGCTGGAAGCCTATGCCACGCCAGGTGTGGTAGGTGGAGGTGATTTTCTTTAGGTCTGCGTCGGTCAGCTCGCGGTGCACACGATCGATGAGCGTGCCGAGCTTGCGGGCGTCGATGAACAGGGTTTGCTTGCGACGGTCGCGGAACCCCCGTTTGGAATCCGATTTTTTGCTTTTAGCTAAGAACCAAAGACATACCGGAATCTGGGTGCTGTAGAAGAGCTGACCAGGAAGCGCGACCATGCAGTCGACAAGGTCTGCTTCAATCATCGCGCGGCGAATCTCCCCTTCGCCGGACTGGTTGGAAGACATGCTCCCATTGGCTAGTACAAAACCAGCCATGCCCTCTGGGGCTAGGTGGTGGATGAAATGCTGCACCCAAGCGAAGTTCGCATTCCCCTTGGGCGGCACTCCAAACTGCCATCGCACGTCGTCATCCTTGCGGAACCAATCCGAGTCGTTGAACGGCGGATTCGCAAGCACGTAGTCGGCGCGGAGGTCTGGATGCTGGACGTTGCGGAACGTGTCGGCGTGTTCCTTGCCGATGTCGGCCTCGATGCCTCGGATGGAGAGGTTCATGATCGCAAGACGCCGCGTGGTGGCGTTGCTCTCTTGGCCGTAGATGCTGATGTCCCCAAGCTTCCCTCCATGGGACTCGACGAACTTCTCCGACTGCACAAACATCCCACCCGATCCACAAGCCGGGTCATAGATCCGACCTTGGTAAGGAGCAAGCATTTCAACGAGCAGCCGCACGACACATGAAGGCGTATAGAACTGGCCCCCGTTTTTGCCTTCGGCGCTGGCAAACCGGGTAAGGAAATACTCATACACTCGGCCGAGCAGATCGACCGAGCGGTGGGTGGTCTCCCCCTCGCTCGCAGCGGTCAGGCTGATGGTGGCAATAAGGTCGATCAGTTCGCCGAGCCGGTGTTTATCCAGACCGGGACGAGCGTAGTCCTTGGGCAGGACCCCTTTGAGGCGTGGGTTGTCGCGCTCGATGGCGACCATGGCATCATCGACGACTTTGCCGATCGTGGGCTGCTTGGCGTTGGCCTGAAGGTGGGACCAGCGGGCGTCGGTGGGCACCCAGAAAACGTTTTCCGCTTTGTATTCGTCCGGGTCTTCGGGATTTGCCCCGGCGTAGTCCCCTTCGCCTGCCAGAAGCTTGGCTCGATGCTCCTCGAAGGTATCGGAGATGTATTTCAAGAAGATCAGGCCGAGAACCACGTGCTTATATTCCGCGGCATCCATGTTGTTGCGGAGCTTATCGGCGGCAAGCCAGAGTTTGGCCTCGAAGCCGATGTTGGCGGTTGTCTTGGTTTCGGATGCTTTCTTCTTGGCCATTGATGGGCGAATTCCTTGTCCGTGTGTTGCTTTGATTTTGTAACGGGCTTGGCTGCCTGTTTCAATAGCTTGTCCAGATCACTTCGCTAGCCGCTTACAGACAACGGGTTGAGTTTGAACCTGAGCAGCGGAAGCCGCTCGGTTTTTGTAAGCGGAACGGCGCAATCCGTCCGGTGAAGGTCCAGCGGTCATATTGCATGATCGATCCCCGAGGGTATCTCAGGATATGATAACTCACCGGGCAGCTTGCGCTGTTCCGCTTGGATGTGCCGATTGTCCACCAAATTTAGGCGGTCGGCAACATGGAAAACGGACTTTGTGCAATTCGCTCATTGCGAAATCTCATGCCAGAGCGGATAAGCAGCAAGCGAGCAGGATTTGAGCGTTAGGGTTTTTGGGCAAGCAACGCATTCGCGAGTTTTTCGCCGATCGATGCATCGAGAAGTCCTTCGAAGCGTCCGGCGGAGGGGTTAATCCCGAGCTCTGCAAGAGTCTCGCGAGGGACATCTTGAGGGCGAGCGATGGCCGGTTCGATCATGACTTGGAACGGAAACCTACCGCGCCAAAGTTTGGGAACTAGGCCCCGGGCACCATTGGTCTTTGCTTTCCAGAGGCCCAGCAGCACACCGGTCTCGTAGTGGTGCAAGAAGAGAAAATCCCCTTGGGTTACTTGCAATGGCCAAGCGGTATTCGAAGCGAAAACTTGATGCGTCATGCAATCCAGATAGGTATCGCTGTTGCACTCAAAGACAAAATGGCTCATGGGTGGGGATTTACAGGCTGAGGGACGTTCATCTTTTGGATGTCATGCAGTCTAGCGTAAATTGAGGTGGATCGAAATCGCGGAGGGCCGGAGAGACACACCTTTCTGCCAACATGCTATGTGGTTCTCAAGCGAAGTTAACCAGAAGTATGTACTCCCCTTGAGCCGATCATCCCCATCCTTGAGCAGTCGCTTATGTTCTCCACGGCGGACTTTGTCGACAGCATCGTTGGCCATGCCGATCCGTGGAAGCTCCGATGGTTCCTTTCTCGCTTTTCCACGAGCAACTGCACGTTCGATGATATGCCGCAGGGCGTCTCTGGTGCTATCAAGAAACGCGGTGGGTTCCAACCGTTTCGCGAACTTGGACGTGTCGCAGGCCGACGAAATCGGATGGAGATTCCCCTACGTAGGATTCCAAACGCAGCTCAGGACAGGGGGGCTGGACTTGAGTAAATCAACGATTCGACTTGGAAATCGATCTCTCTGGGCTTTTTCATCGTTATAAACCTCACGCACGGGCCTACCGGCTACCGATACCAAACCCAACGTGTCGCGGATCGCGGTTTACGCGTCTGGCGATTTTGCTGTGTGGGTATTTAGGGGCGGATGGATCCAATGAAAACAAAAAATAGGCGGCGTTTTCTCCTGGAATTGCAAAACTCATTGCGTTTCGCCTGCGTTCTTGGCGCGGGCACTTGCGCAGCGGTTTCTTACTTTCCTGCCGGTGTCCAAGCGCAAGAAACCAACGGGCTTGCCAAGGCAAACCACCTCAGAGCCACCGAGCGGTGCGATACGGCTGGCGGTCCATTGGCTGGTAGCCTCTGCGACGATCCAACCGGCTCGGCGGAACGTGGCAGCGGGGTGTCTGGCGTCCGGGGGGCCGGCCAACCCGCATGCGATGCGGCGCCAGGGGCTTGCGATTCGCTCGGTGCCTCCAGTGGAGCTTCCCAAGAGGAGTGCGTGCTTTTTCCATCGCTTGCGGCGACTCGCAAAGAGTGGGAGCAAAGCGGTTTTGTGCTCCAGAACAACCTGACACAGTTCTATTTTGGGAACACCTCTGGGGGAGTCGAACGGGATTTCCGATACGCAGGCCACGGCGATTACTTGGC
>CAILTZ010000155.1 GCA_903837255.1 uncultured Pirellula sp.
CGGAATTCTTTTCAGCCGCCAGGTCGCTCATAGTGTTCGCGACGTGCTCAATCTCGAATCTCAAGCTAGGCGTTACCCATCGGGTCGTGCGAAGCGAATTGGAAAGAAATCGCCGTTGACGATCCCCGCGACCCCTGGACTGGGTAAAGGCTACTACAGCAGTAGCCGTAGCGATCCCCTTGAAGAGAACTCCGAGGATGACCGCTCATCGGGTTCAAGCAGATCAAGTCGTCGCAGCGAAGCGGTTACTTTGCTTGCGCTCTTGCAACGACGTGCTGGTTTGGTGGATTTGATCTACCAAGACTTGGAGGGCATGGCCGATGAGCAAATTGGTAGGCTCGCGCGTGATGTCCTGGATCAATCCCATACGTGCCTTGAGGAATGTCTAGGTATCTCGACCATTGTCGAGCAAGCCGAAGGTGAACTGGTTGATATCCCTGATGCTGCATCTCCGAATCGTTGGGATCTCCTGGGAGACATATCTAGCGAGCAAGGTAGAGTGCTTCATCCGGGTTGGATCGCAAGTTCCTTGGAACTGCCAGGTTGGAAAGGATCACGTGAAAACGCTATGGTTATAGCACCTGTGAAGGTCGATGTTACAGTACCGATTCGATTGATAGACAGTGCCGCAAGAAGCTGATCCATCTGACGGTTGTTCTTCGGTCGAAGCCTATTCTCGGCTCCATTTTGGATTGCTTGAGATTCATCCGTCTGCACCGTCCTGCTTTGGTGGTATCGGCCTGATGGTCGACAAGCCATCGGTGCGTATCTCGAGTCGATCAAGCGATCGTGGGGATCAACAGGAAACACCCGAAGAGTCTTGTTCGAATTGGGAGCCTTGTTCGAATTGGGAAGACCCCTATTGGAAAGAGAGGTTCTTGAAGGTCTATCGCCGGTTCAGCTTGCGTACCCATATCGCCGAGCCACCCATGGTGGAACTCGCGCTTGCTCCTGTGCCTCACATTGGGCTGGGTTCAGGTACCCAGTTTGCCTGCGCAGCGTCAGCCCTTCTAAACCTATCGGAGCATCCCGACAAGCCCACGAATTGGCAGGATGCATCCTGGACCTTGGACGCTGGCAGGGGGTTGCGATCGCATATCGGACTGCACGGATTTTTGCATGGACAAATGATCATCGACCGAGGCCAAGAGGCCTCGGAGGGGGCGTTTGGCACAAAGCGTACCACCGTGCATGGCTTTCCGGAAACTTGGCGAGTGGTTTTATTGCACGAAGACGTTTACCAAGGGGACTGCGGGGAAAGCGAGCAAGCTATTTTCGATGCATGTTCGAAGCGAGAGAACCCAAATCGTCAGCGAATGCTTGATCTCATTGCGCAGCAGATCCTGCCGGCTGTGTCGAATGGAGATTTCCAAGGTGCTTGCGAGGGAATTGGGCTATATGGAGGTCTTGCCGGTGAGATTTTCCGCCCGGCCGTCGGAGATGCGTATCGCACAACTCGAATTCGCTCCTGGGTCGATCGGCTCCGAAAACTTGGACTTCAAGGCGTCGGGCAATCGAGTTGGGGTCCGGTCGTATTCGCGATAGTCCAGGATAGTCATCAAGCCGATTGGTTGCTCGGTCAGATCCGGCCTGAGGTGCTTGATGGCGGCTGGACATACGTGGCAAAGGCGGCCGGCCCGGCGCGGATTGAAAAGAGTGCTTCAGGACTCGTGTGATTGTCGCTGCAGCTCGGAACGCATATCGAACGTACGAACCTCTTTGCCGAAAAGAGCGACCCCTACAACGATGCACAGCGTGGCGATACCGCCGAGAAAAACGCTAGGAACCAATCCTAGCCAGTGGGCAGCCAGCCCGCTTTCGAGTTCTCCAAGTTCGTTTGATGCTCCGATGAATACGGAATTCACCGCGGCGATTCGCCCCCGCATCCCCTCGGGCGAATAGAGCCTTAAAATCGATTTGCGTATCACCACGCTTACCCCATCGAGCACTCCGCTAAAGAACAGAGCGACGATCGAAAGGGTCAGGTTTCGCGATAGTGCAAAAACGATCATGCACAGCCCAAAGCCGAATACGCTACCGAGGAGGATTTTTCCCGCATGGGCTCGGGGCGGAAATCGGATACATAAGATCGCGCAGATCAATGCCCCGAGCATCGGTGATGCGTTGAGCAGCCCCAGCCCGATCGGTCCTGTATGCAAAATCTGATCGGCATATAGCGGCAGCATAGCGATCGCTCCACCGAAGAGCACGGCGAACAAATCCAGCACCATCGAGTTCCATAAGATTCTCCGTTGCATGACAAACCGCCAACCGGCCGTGAGGGCTTGGCCAAAGGGTTCCCCGGGGTCTCGCTGCGGCATAGGTTTAGGAGCAATCCAAGAGACCAAAGCGATCGATAAGCTCGAGCAAATAATCGCTCCAACAAAAGGGGCGGTGTTGCCCACATATTGGATCAAAACTCCTGCTAGCAGTGGGGCAAAGACCGCACAGGCATGCCAGACGATCGTCGTCCAAGTCGCAGCGCTTAGGGCGGCCATCCTGGGAACGATCTGAGCCTCGAGACTGGGCATGGTCGGGTCTGCAAAGCCTCGAGCCACACCAAGAAAAAACATACTCACAAAGATTACCGCAAGTTTCATCCAACCTTCGGTAAACACCGAGGCAGTCATCCCCAAGGCGCATAGCCACTGCAATGCATAAGCGTACCTCAAGAGGTTTCTGCGATCGAGAAAATCAGCTAGGTGTCCCCCTAAGAGTGCCAAGCTCAAGGCCGGGATGGCTTGGACCAAACCCAACAATCCTAAATACAAAGGCTCATCCGGATACGCCTTGGCAATCGCATAAGGAGCCCAGAAAAATAAAATGCGAGTGCAGATCGTCGCGCAGCCATGTGCTCCTAAGAGCAAGCGAAATTCAGGATAGTCGGTTGCATGCGCCATCGCTCACCAAAAGCTCATCAGGTTGAAGACAATCCAAGCCCCTGCGTAGGCCAAAGCGGTCATGTAGACAAAAGAAAAGATCGGCCAACGCCAGGAGTTCGTCTCCCTACGAATGGTCACTAGGGTCGAAACACATTGGGCGCACAGGGCAAAGAAAACCATGATCGAACAAGCGGTTGCAAGCGTGTAGACAGGGCGACCATCGGGCCAGGTCGCACTGCGCAATTGAGCCGCCAGCCCCTGGCTGTTTTCGTCCTGGCCTGCTCCCAGGGAGTAAATGGTCCCAAGCGTCGCGACAATCACCTCCCGCGCAGGAAACGAGGCCAAGACCGCCACACCAATCTTGCCGTCCCAACCAAGCGGTCTGACGATAGGCTCAATCCAATCACCCGCTGTTCCCAAATAACTCTGCGAGATCATTTCGCTTTTGAGTTGGTTGATCTGCGTTTCCAAGGCTTGCTGTTTCTCCGGGTCCGCATCCGGGATGGCTTGTTCAGCCTCCAACTTGGCCGTGGCAATATCCAAAGGGCCGTGATCGCCTGGGAAATACGCCGCCGCCCAAATCAGAACCGAGGTGACCAAGATCAGCGAGCCGGCTCTAGCCAGAAACGCAAGTACACGTTCCCAGACTCGCATCAATACCACTCGCAGGCTGGGCCACTTGTAGCTCGACAACTCCATGATGAAAGTCGAGGGCTCTCCAGGGAAAACGAACCGCTGGAGCAACCAAGCTACCGGGATCGATACCAAGGCCCCGAGGGCCATCATCGCAAACAACACCGCGCCTTGGGCACCGATCCAACCGCCCATGACCGATCGGTTTGGGACAAACGCGCTGACCATCAGCACGTAAACCGGCCAACGGGCCGAACAACTCATCAGCGGAGCGATCAGTATCGTGACCATTCTGTCCCTACGGTTTTCAATCGTCCGCGTCGCCATGATTCCAGGGATCGCGCATGCAAAAGAGGACATCAGGGGCAGAAAAGATTTTCCACTCATGCCTAGGATAGACATGAATTTGTCCATCATGAAGGCTGCCCGAGACATGTAACCACTGTCCTCTAGAATCGCGATGAAGAAAAAGAGGATCGCGATTTGCGGCAGGAACACCAACACCGAACCAACCCCGGCGATGATTCCATCGACGAGCAAACTCCGCAATGGGCCAGGTGCCATCATCGATTCAATCCGCTGGCCGATCCATTGCGTCGCAAATTCGATCCCGTCCATCGGCCAGGAAGCAAACCAAGTGATCGATTGGAAAATCAAAAACATCAGGACTACAAAAAACAGTAGGCCAAACCAGCGATGCGTAAGCCAGCGGTCGATCTGGTCGCTGAGCGAAGCTCGACGCTCCCGAGGCTTTCGCTCGATGACCCCAGCCACACGCTGCTTGATCCATGCATACCGTGCGCGCGTCTCGAACAAAGGAATCGCAACACCCTCGGATGCCAATTGCTCGCGAGCCTGGGAAATGCGCTCTGTCACCTCCGAGGTCAAGACTTTGGGAATCACCCGATACGAATGAGCTTGGGAGTCGTCGATGAGCAATCGTTCGATCTGAAATCGAGGCAAACGACATCCCTGGGAATCAAACCACAAGGCCAACTCATCGACACAGCGGCGAAAAGGTTCCGGAAACGAGGTCGATGCCAGACTCGCTGGTTGATGTTGCTCTCGAGCCGATTGGCTCGACTCAGCCGACTCCAAAAGCTCTCCCAAGGCAGATTGCAAGTCCGCCACACCCATACGTTTCGAAGCGCTCGTGCAGACCACAGGAACCCCGAGCGAATGCGATAGACTCTTCGGATCAATCGCGATCCCCTCGCTCTCGAGCCGATCCCACATGTTCAAGGCCACGAGAGTCGGAAGCCCCAACTCCAAGACTTGGCTGAGCAAATACAAGTTGCGTTCAAGGTTCGTTGCGTCCAGAATCACAATGACCGCATCAGGCCGTGCCAAGCCAGGCATCTCGCCCGAGAGGACCTCCACCGAGACGGCCTCGTCGGCCGAGCGAGCGCTCAGCGAATACGTCCCTGGCAAGTCCACAAGCTCGATCGACTTGTGCGATGTGCTACCGAGCCGCATTCGGCCTGTTTTGTGTTCGACGGTAACTCCCGGGTAGTTTCCGACACGGGCTTGGCCACCACACAGGGCATTAAATAGACTGCTTTTGCCCGTGTTGGGATTGCCGATCAGCGCGACGGTTGCCATGCCCAGCGATCCCCTCAGACCCTCTGGATCCAAACGCGGCGAGCCTCGACCCTTCGCAAACTCAAACGATAGCCGACAACGGAATACTCAACCGGATCACCCATCGGTGCTTGGCCTACCATCTCGACACGTTCACCGGGAATCAATCCCATCTCCATGAGTCTGGCCGAGAGCGAATCATTGCCTTGAACGTCGATGATGGTCCCGGCTTGACCTTCTAGCAAATCGTTCAGAGTGGTATTGTCCATGAGACACCGGACCCTTTGCTAGCAAGCGATTGACAAAATCAGTTTGCTTAGGGAGTCAGAGGATGGACCAGGATTCCCGCCGAGGCGCCGAGCCTCAGGCACATTTTTTTACCTTCGATGGCAAGCAGGCAAGGTTCGCCAGGGGAGAGCATCCGGATTTTGCAACCGCATCGGATGCCGAGTTCTTCGAGACGGTGGACATTCTTTTCTTCGCCGCACAGATCCACGACTAGGCCCTCGGCTTCGGGAGCCAGATACTCAACCGGAACTGCATTGGTGGGGCGGGGGATGGACATGGGGATAAAAGTTACCAGTGCGAAAACTGGCCAGTGCGAAAACTGGCCAAGTCGGGGGCTAGAGTCCAAGGTCGACAATGAAGCTTATCTTAATTGAGACTGAATTTCAACAAGCAGTTCAAGTCGAAGCATCGATTTTGGGGAGGATTTTTTCAATCAGGAGTGAGAAAAAGATTCGCTAATGGGGCGATGCCGTTGTACCAGCTTAGTTGTGGTATGTTAAAGGTCGCCAATGGATTTACTAAGCTAATTCTGAGGGGTTTGGACTGGGTGGATTGGTTCGTAACCGACGCGGAGTGGGTCCTTGCCGGTCGGTTTTACTAGATTTGGGGGTTGGTTTTGGCCGATGGAAAC
>CAILTZ010000156.1 GCA_903837255.1 uncultured Pirellula sp.
CTCTTTGCGCGATCGTCCCGCATAGGATCTCTGCAGCATTGGTGTCGCCCCAGCTTTTGTCTTGGTTCTGGCTGGTAAGGCAGACCATTGCGATCCAACCGCTTGGGGTTTGAAACAACCCCGCATCGGTCCGAGATTCGTTGACCGCTCCGGTCTTGTGGTAGCCCTTGACCTCTTTGGGTAAAAACCGCATCAGCTTCGTTTTGTCGTCGCAACTGAGCAGATGGGCCATCATCCGCTCGGAAGCTTGCTCCGAAACGAGCTTGCGCTCGTGGAGCCGTTCCAAGAGCGTTAGCATATCGGCAGCGGTCGTGCTACCGAGCCCGTACTTCTGACTCCTTTCGACTGCGATCGATGTATCTCGACGAAACACTTTGGAATGCATCTGTGTTTCCGGCAACCCCAACTCGGCCATCGTTTTGGCAACATTTTCTAGGCCGATACGGTCCACTACAATGTTCGTTGCAGTATTGTCCGAGTAGGTAATCATCAAATGGGCGACGGTTTCCAAAGGCAGAACGGTTCCGATCAAGAAATGATCGGTGAGAATCCCTGAGCCAGGGACTTTGTCCTCCTCGCGCAAAGTTACCATCACTTCTCGCTGAAGTGTGCCCGCCTCAAGTTGACGATAGTACTCGACGAGCACCGGAAACTTGATCAAGCTGGCCGTAGGCACCACGTCGTTTGCGCGATGCAGGTAGGTCTCACCGGTCCCCAGGTGTTTGATCGCCACGCAGACCGTCCCGGGATGCTTTTCGATCAGCGGTTCGATCCGCTCAGCGAGTCCTTGGGCTCGCGCCACGGCTTGAGAAAACACCGCAAGAACAACGAATAAAACCAAGCGTCTTGAAAACGTCTTTATCCGCAGTGGTTTCTGGGGTGTGAGTCTGTCTCGTCGCATGGAAATGCAATTCCTCATGGCAAGTGTGTCCTGCGCAGATAGTAAGGGATACCGATGAGGATCAGCAGGATACCGAAGATGCCTTCGATCGGTTGTTTGAAAAGGATGCTGACGATGAACCAAGTGTAGGCGATCAGATAGAGGATCGGGGTCACGGGGTAGCCCGGGGTTCTGAAAGGGCGTGGAACGTCGGGCTGTTTTCGGCGAAGAACGATCAGCGCGGCGATCGCGGCCGTGTAGAAAAGGCTTGCGGCAAACACAATGCAGTCGGTCAGAAGATCGAAGATCGTACGCTCTTGAAAATACTCAGTGAATTGGATCAGCAGGGCAGAGCCGAAGACCATCAGGCATGCCATGGCAGCTTGGAAGAGGATCGCAACCATCGGCGTGCGATAACTGGGGTGTAGCGATCCGAACGCAGGTGGTAGCAGGCCGTCTCGACCCATCGCGTACGTGACGCGAGGGCTCGTCAATAGGTTGCTGTTGATCGTCCCAAGAGTGCTAAGGACCAGGCCGACGGACATCATCGACCCAGCCCAATCCCCAAGCGATCGGGTCAGCAGCAATTCAGCGACATGCTCACGATTCTCCTTAATTACCATATCCGAGATCGGAATGACTAGATGATAGGCCAGCGTGGCCCCCATGTAGAGCAAGCCTAGGAGCCCGATTCCTCCCAGGAGTGCAAGCGGCAGGTTTCGACCCGGATTCTTGACCTCCTCTGCGATCGGCACGACACCTTCCCAGCCATTGAACGCCCACATGACGGCCAGCAGGACCGCAGCAAACTGCGACGACAACGAGGGTTGCTCGGGCGCGACCGTTTCGGACAACAAGCTGATATCTAACGAAGGCTTGCCAGTGATCGACAGGATCCAAGGGAGAAGAGCGATGGTTAGAACCAGTCCACACTTGATGATCGTCGTGAGTGCTTGTAAACGTGCGCCCCATAGCACACCAAGGACATTGAACCAAGCGATCGCGAGTATTACCGCCACTGCCAACGGTAGGATATGCCAAGCTCCGGTGGACCAACCGAGGATTCTGTAAAACGAAGAGACGCATACGACCGCCAAGGCGCCGGTCGATGCAGGTCGAGCGAAAAGGAACTCTTGCCAACCGAACAGGAATGCGGGTAGAGGACCGTAGGCCTCTCGCAAGTAAACGTACAGCCCACCGGAGCGAGGGAGCATTGCCGAGAGTTCGGCCAGGCACAACCCGCCCAGGATGCACAAGATCGTCCCAAACACCCAAACCGAGAAGATCAATGGGAATGAGCCGGCGTCGGCAGCGATGCGTCCGGGTTTGACAAAGATCCCAGCACCGATCGTGTTGCCGATGACAATCGCGATCGCCATCCACAAGCCGAGCACTCGAGGCAAGCTAGCCCTTTTAGTTTCCGCTGCAAAGGTTTCCGCTGGCGTAATCGAATCGGCCACAACGTGCTCACTGGTTCGACGGGAGTTTGGGGAACAGGGATATGGGTGCCAGGGATTTTGGCCGGGCCTGGGGATATTACCAGGAATTTATGCCAAAAGAATGCAAGGATCCCCGAATTTTCATCGGTTGACGGCCCAAGAAACGTTGAAAGGTGCTCGAATAAACCTTATTCTTTGCGAAAGGCCATCGAGGCTGCTTGCGTTTGTGCGCAAGGTTCCGCAAGGTTCACCGTACGCAAAGTTTGTTCACCGTACGCAAAGTTTATAGAATAGACACAAAAGGTTCTTGCATAAAGGAAACCGGGCAATGAAGAAGGTTTTTGGTTTTATGAGGGCGACCATCGTCGCAGCAGTCTTGGGCGGCTTGGTATCGCTTTCCCCTGCAAGTGCTCGGGCGGACGATCTTTTGACGATCGGCAGCGATGCACCGGCCTTGGATGTCGAGCATTGGGTACAGAACGGCGAAGGCAAATTCGGCAAGGTGACCAAGTTCGAGAAGGACAAGGTTTACGTCGTCGAGTTCTGGGCAACCTGGTGCGGTCCTTGCGTGGCTAGCATGCCTCATATCGTCGAAACGCAGAAGAAGTATGCGGAAAAGGGTGTGCAGATCGTCAGCATCAGCAACGAACCCAAAGAGACCGTTGAAGAGTTTCTTGATCGCAAGGTTCCTCGCTCCGAAAAAGAAATGACTTTTAGGGACCTGACCAAGTCCTATTGCTTGACCACCGATCCCGATGGATCCGTCAACGAGAGCTACATGGAAGCCGCTGGTCAGAACGGGATCCCTTGTGCATTTATCGTCGGTAAGGACGGCAAGATCGAATGGATCGGTCACCCGATGCAAATGGACGAACCGCTCAAGTCGGTCGTTGAGGGCAAGTGGGATCGCAAGGCGTTTGCCGACGAGTTCAAAGAGCAGCAAGAAGCAGAAGCCCTTCAGATGAAGGTCCAACGGGATGTCGGTCTGCTGCTACGCGACAAGAAGTTCAAGGAAGCGCTCGAGAAATTTGACGAGTTGACCTCTCCGGTCAAGAGCCCCGAAATGAAGCTTCAATTTGCGATGATGAAGCTACGGCTCCACCAGATCGCTAGCAGCGAACAATCCGAAGTAGCAAAGACACTCAAGGACACACTTGCAATGGCTAGCAAGGATCCCATGATGTCCAACCAAGTCGCCTGGACCGTTTGGGAGATGACCGAGCAAGGTCAACTCAAGAAAGACAAAGAGCTTCTGGGCGAAGCCTTGAAGGTAGCTCAGGCTGCTGCGGACAAGCTCGAGGGAGAGCCCAAGGCGATGACGCTCGACACCGTCGCGCACTTGAACTTCGGACTAGGTAACATCGCCGATGCGATCAAGGCTCAAAAGGCAGCGATTGCAATCATGGGCGACAAGGACGAGTACAAAGCCTTCCTCGAAGAGCTTGAAGAAGAAGCCAACAAGAAGAAGTAGTCCTCTGGGAAACCTCCCTAAGCTAACCTTCCCAAGCGGCGAATGTTCCAAAGAGCCCGTGACATGGTCGATTCGTGTCACGGGCTTTTCTTTTTCGGCTACACAAACTCCAAGACGCATCGGAGAAAAGAATCGTGACGATGAACCTAGGCTGCTCCCAATTTTGCTTACACCAGTGGTTTCGAACTCTCATCGGTCAGCTCGCGGTCTCTCAGCCCGCCGTAAATACGATCGTTGGCATTCTGATCGTTTTGGGTGTCAGTCCCATGGTCCATAGCACAGAGCCGATGACCAACTTCGTCATCATCCTCAGCGACGATATGGGCATCTCGGACCTTGGTAGCTACGGCGGAGAGATCCGCACCGAGAACCTCGACGCGCTTGCAAAGAACGGGTTGCGATTCTCTCAGTTCTACAACACTGCACGTTGTTGCCCGACCCGAGCTAGCCTGCTGACGGGTCTGTATCCACACCAAGCTGGGGTTGGGCACATGATGGACAAAAAGCCTTTAAGAGGCTACCAAGGAGACCTCAACAACACATGCCGAACCATTGCCGAAGTGCTGCGTCCTAGCGGCTACAGGAATTACGCTGTAGGCAAATGGCATGTGACCAGACATGCAGGCCCAAATGGCCCGAAACATAACTGGCCATTGCAACGGGGCTTCGATCGCTTCTACGGTACCATCCACGGCGCTGGGAGCTTTTATGACCCGTCGTCGCTCACCCGCGACAATACGGCGATCTCTGCTTATGCCGATCCACAGTACACTCCCGAAACGTATTACTACACCGACGCGATCACCGATCACGCAACGCGGTTCATTAAAGACCACAGTCAAGATCACTCCGACAAGCCCTTTCTACTTTATGTGGCTTACACCGCCGCTCACTGGCCGATGCATGCACTCCCAGAGGACATCGCTCGCTACCAAGGAAAATATGACGCGGGCTACGAAGCGATCCGAAAGGCCCGACACGCAAAAGCTATCGAGATGGGACTCTTCCCACCGAATCTGCCTCTGCCCCCTGGAGTCGGGGATTGGGATCAAGTTGACGACAAAGCTTGGGAGACCGCATGCATGGAAGTCTATGCCGCCATGGTCGACCGCATGGACCAAGGGATCGGTCGGATCGTCGATGAACTCAAGCGTCAAAACATCCTCGACAACACAATGATTTGCTACATGCAGGATAACGGGGGATGCGCCGAGGCGATGGGCCGATCTGGAAACAAAGAGCATCCGAACATTCCGCGTCCAGTTGCTCCGACACTCGAAGCGATGAAACCCGAGGATTTTGCGAAGAACGGGAGTGTGCCCGGCCAAACCCGCGACGGATATCCAGTCCGCATGGGAAAAAACGCGATGCCAGGACCCGCCGATACCTATGTGGCTTACGGTGAAAACTGGGCCAACGTCTCGAATACTCCTCTGCGCGAGTACAAGCACTGGGTTCACGAAGGTGGGATCAGTACCCCGCTGGTGGTGCATTGGCCTGCCGGAATCAAAACTCCTGGGCAATGGTCCCATCAACCCAGCCACCTGATCGATATCGCAGCAACGTTGGTCGACATCTCCCAGGCAAGCTATCCCAAGGATGCCACTGCTTTAGAGGGACGAAGCCTGCTGCCTGCCTTTGCGAATATTCCGGTGGAGCGAGAAGCGATCTATTGGGAGCATGAAGGGAACCGGGCCGTCAGGAAAGGGGACTGGAAACTCGTGGCCAAGCACAACAAAGCTTGGGAGCTTTACGACATCTCGAAAGATCGAATCGAAGCAAACGATTTGGGCAAAGTGCATCCCGAAAAGCTCGCCGAGCTGGTCAAGCTCTACGAAGCCTACGCCGAGCGGACCAACGTAGCTCCTTGGCCGTTGCCTAAGAACGCGCAGGAGTAGCCCATCGATGACGAGCACCGTTGCAACTGGGCAACTGGGCGGTGTGTTCGGGACGAATTCTAACGGGCGGCTCGACACTTGAA
>CAILTZ010000157.1 GCA_903837255.1 uncultured Pirellula sp.
GGCGTCTGTGCCGCGATAACGGATGCATTGCAACTCGGCACCTCGAATTGCCTCAAACATCATGTCGCATTCGGCTCGGGTTGACGGCTGACGTTTAACGAAGCAGTGCGATGTCTCATCGTATGCGAACAGTGACGGTGCGGATTGCATCGGCACGTCGCAAGCGGTGCAACATCCATGTTCGACATAGAAGTCGCCGTCAGCGTTTAGAGGATGTTCGGCCAAAGTGCTTTCACCAAGCTAAATAGCTCCACAGGATTTCCGGGCCGCGAGTCAATCCGCTTATTCGCGGCCTGCGGTTACCCCTGGCCAATCGTCGGTTCGGAACGGGGTCAGTGGCAATCCACCGGCGCTGAACATGTTGCAAACCGGGTTGTCGGCCCAAGCATAACGGACCGAAACTGGCTTGGGCACGCTCGGACTCGAAACGCGGATCTTGCCACCATCAACAATCTTGGCCGTCGCAGGATAAAACTTTTTGTCCTCTCCAGCGATGGTAAAGCCGATCGGCTCGTTGACGTCAAAGGGTCGCCATCCGGCGGGCAGATGATTGAAACTCAAGACGATCGCATCGGAGTCCGCTTGCATCGATGCATAGCGAGGGCTCTGATGGTCGATCTTGACACCATATTCGTTGGCCAAAGCCCATCTTGCCAATCGTCGTCCAACATCCACTTTGTTCTTCGGGTGAATGTCTTTGCCTTCGCCGATGTCGATGATGACGGCTTGTCCGGTATGCGGCAGTTTGTCGAGCGTCATGGTTTGAGCTTCTCGAAGCTCGGCCCAATCGCTCTCGGTTGGTTCTTTGGGCTCGGCTTTAAAGTCCGCCAATTGCACCCAATAGAATGGAAAATCTCCTTGGCCCCATTCCTTGCGCCAATTTTCGATCATCAGCGGGAACAGATCGCGGTACTGATAAGCGCGCCCGGCGTTGGATTCACCTTGGTACCAAATCGCTCCTTTGATTCCATAGCCCAAGTGAGATTTGAGAACCCCATTGTAAATATTCGCAGGACGCTGATTGCCCCGCATCTGGTTTCCCAGATTTTTAAACTGGTCTTCTTCTTCCTTGGTTCGATCCTTCTTGTCGCTGAGGGCTTTGAATTTCTCAGAGTTAGCCGCCCAGTTGTCGACCATCTTGTTGAATCGTCCGCCGGACTTAAGCACATCGAGGTTCACCCATGCTTCGCAAGCCGAACCGCCCCAAGCGTTGTTGATCATCCCGATCGGAACATCTGTCGTTTGATGAATTTGCCTTGCGAAGAAGTATCCCACGGCTGAGAAATTCGGATTGTTCTGTGGATTGCAGACCATCCACTTTCGATCATCATGGCTCCAGATCGGCTCTTGGGAACCGGTCTGCGGAAAGTTGATCATTCGGATCTTGGGGAAATTCGCTGCCAATCGCTCTAAGTCTTGATCGTTGGATTGAGCGACCGACCACTGCATGTTGGACTGGCCCGAGCAGACCCAGACCTCGCCAACCAAAACGTCCGAAATGGTTTTGGT
Source organism: uncultured Pirellula sp. (assembly GCA_903837255.1). Taxonomy (GTDB): domain Bacteria; phylum Planctomycetota; class Planctomycetia; order Pirellulales; family Pirellulaceae; genus JBKCUI01. The sequence goes on from CAILTZ010000157.1 coordinate 1,510, forward strand.
AGAACTTCCCGCGACATTGATCGTCAGCGGCCCGCCAACTTCCATCGCCGGCAAACGAGCTTCCCAGTTTCCAGCCGCGTCGGTTGTTGCAGTGACTTTCTTGTCACCAACGCTGATCGTTACGACTTGGCCAGGATTGTCCTTGCCCCAAATCTTGTTCTCTTGCTTTTGCTGTAGCACCATCGAGTCGCTGAATATATTCGGAAGCTTGACCTCGGCCGCCACAAAGCCCGAGGCGTTGGTCCCGGCCAGCAAGGCCATCGAAAACAATCCGCGCCGAACCCAGGTGGTGTGATTCGCAAGTGAAGATGCAAGTCTGGTCATGGCAGGCAGGGCCCTTTCAATAAGGCTGTCTGAAGGAGGGGAGACTGATAGATCGTGATTGGAGTGATCGACTCACAGGAAGCAGATAAGCGACTGGCGGGTTATATCAAATTCCACGCGGTCGCTATCCATCTCCAAGTGCAAGCGTGTATCAATAGCGTACAGGTCCAAATCGCCAATGCAATAACCTCCCCTCGGAAAACCTCGCTGCAATCACTTTTGCTTCTTGAGGGGAGTGCGTATGCAGACATCGCTATCAAGCTAGCCACCAGGCTCGTTAAGGCGATGACTTGCCAACCAAACAGAGCCCCGGCCAGTGCATGCAGGATCCACCAATGCCAGCGCCAAGCCCTAGCTCCCTGCTCCATGTTATTTGCAGCACCGAAGTAA
>CAILTZ010000158.1 GCA_903837255.1 uncultured Pirellula sp.
AAAGCAAAAAGGTTCGATCGAAACGGGAAAGCTTGCCGATTTCGTTATCATCGACCGAGATCTCCTCGAGTGCCCGGTCGACCAGATCGCATCGACGAAGGTTGTAGAAACCTACGTTGGAGGCAAGAGGGTCTACGCAGCGAATTGAATGGGCATTCCGTCTGCATTAGGTGCTGATGCCAGAGAGAATTAAAAGGCACTACGAAGTTGGAATCGGTAGATAATTGGACGGATGAATAGCTGAGTCAGTGACGGATACCGCATCGTAAGTTTCCATGCAGCAGGCCCAAGCCGTTCCTCACACCTTCTCACCCGCAAACTCCCCTCAAGAGCCAAAAAACAAGGCGCGATTGATGAATACATTTCAGAAGCGATCAGATCAGCTCGTGCAGCGGGCTTCGAGCGTCACACAGCAGCACGCTTATCGGCGTGGCCCGAGGATCATCGCGATCGAAACCCTCGTTCCACACGATATCATGCCCGGACTGCTGGCCCTGCGCGTGCATGCGGAGTTCGGGGACGGATCACCTTGGATCGGTCATGGCGAGACCTATTATGTCCCGACATCGGTTGCGGCGGTAATCCATGATTTTTTCGCGCCGCGTTTGCTCGGCGCAGACGCTTTGGCCATCGAGAGCCATTGGCGTTTCCTCTACGAACGCATGATCGCCTTTGCCGGAACGGGAGCAGAACTCAGAGCCCTTTCGGCCGTCGACCTGGCATTGTGGGATTTGGCCGGTCAGATCCACCAAGAGCCCGTGTGGCGATTGCTCGGTGGTCCCGTTCGCGATTCTGTACCGGTGTACAACAGCAGCGGCGGACCGAGTTACGGGCGCAGCAACCAGCAGATCCCAGCCGCTTCTGGTTGGCCAGGGCACGGGGATCCTGGCAAGCCCGGGCCGCTTGAGGACAACTATGCCAGCATGAACCAACCCGAGGAGCTTGCCAAGGAGCTGATTTCGCTAGGCTACCGTGGGATGAAACTCTGGTCGTTCGATGGAGTGTATCGCAGGCAGGGAGGTCAGTTGCTCACGACCAAGGACATCGACGAGGGGCTAGCTCCCTTTCGTGCGATCCGAGACAAACTCGGCGACCAGATCGATTTGATGCTCGATGGGCACGGATTCTTTTCGTTGGGGGCCGCAAGGCAGATCGCACGAGCGATGCGAGAGGTGCGACCGCTGTGGCTCGAAGATATCCTTCGGCCCGACTGCGTGCAGACCATGGTGGAGTTTCGCAAGAGCATTGATTTGCCGGTTGCCGTCAGTGAGATGCTCGTATCGATCGATGACTATCGGCAAGTGTTGGAGGCCGGCGCGGCGGACATGATCATGATCGACCCGACATGGGTGGGTGGGATATCGGGGACTCGGCGTATCGCTGAATTGGCACAGGTTTACAACGTACCGACGCTGATGCATGATTGCACGGGGCCCATGACCCTGCTCTCGGGCTTGCACATCGCCGGTTCGAACACCGGCGTGGCCTATCAAGAGACGGTTCGAGCCCATCTAGCGACGTTGTATCCGCATTTGATCGACGTTGAAATTCGTGTCGACCAAGGCCACTTGGGTTTACCCGATCGCCCAGGGATTGGAGCCCGGTGGAAGGAAGACTTGTTCGATCCGAATCACCCGGGTCATCGGATCACACGCTTGTAGGGCGTTTGGAAGCCAAATGCAGCGTCAAAGCCCGACCGCTGATGGACGCAACCCCGGGTCCAGGACTCGGCAACCTTGACCGCCAACTTAGGATTTAAATACGTTGTTGTGTCAGCGGATTTTGTGAATGATCCAAGTGGTCCGTTCCCGGGTGCACGGCTTTTTGCGAGAGGAAGTCGCGGTGGGATGAACGGGCTTTATGACAGCCTGTCCAATCTCAGACCGTCTCCAGATCCATGCGCAAGCAGTCTGGGAGTGGGGCATCGATCGAAATCGATCTCCCAATTTCTGGATGCTGGAATCTGATCCGATGCGCATGCAAGTAGTATCCTGGATCTCCCGGTAAGCCGGGGTTTTCGACGATTCCTCCTCCAGATGCATACACGGGATCACCAAGCAGAGGATGGCCAATGGAAGCTAAGTGGATTCTGATTTGGTGCGGTCGCCCCGTCATGAGTTGTACCGAACACACCGTTGCGGATGCTCTGCGCTCCAAGACACTCACCGTGCTTCTCGACGCCTTTCCAGCCCATGATGCACCATAGATTTCTCCGAGTCGCTCATGGGGTATCAACCCGATGGGTGTCCTTATACTAATCGACTCGAAATTCGTGATCCCGTGAACCAGCGTGCGGTATTCCTTCTGGACTCCTTCCCATCGCTTAGACATGGCCGCCGAAGTCTTGCGATCCAAGGCGAACAAGACAATCCCGGATGTGGCACGACCAAGCCGATGAAGGGGGATGGCCGTTGGATACGCTAGTTGGACCTGCGTAAGCAATGTGTTTTGGTAAAACCCCGCACCCGGAAGTGTCGGTAGACCGCTCGGCTTATTAGCAGCGATCAAAAACTCATCACGGTAGAGAATCTGATAGTCGATCGGGACATCCTCCTCGGTCCAACCGGGCCGGTCCCAGACCAAGATGCCTCCTGGCTTGAGCCGTTCATTACCGGTTGCGATGGACTCATCAACTCGGATCTCTCGTGCATGAATCCTCTCGATCCATTGGACTTGGGTCGAATGAACGAAATATTCGACCAAATAAGTGATGGTCGTATGGCCGGCAGCGGATGGCCCAAGTACATGTCGGAAACTGTAGCCTGAATTGGTGGGCTTCACGAAGCGTCAATCTGTTACTGTATTTCTAAACAAAGTTCCGCGACACACGTGTATTCATTGTGCCTACAATCCAAGGTACATACGATTGACGACAAACGTCAACCTCGTCAACGAAATCAACAAGGTCCGCTGTCAACCCAGTCAATCCAATCAACAGTGTCGACACTGTCCAAAACCCAAAGCCACCGCCGCAGGCTGACGAGCAGCGACCGGTGCTCTTTGGCTCCAAGGACACTCTCGTCGATCCCCGTACAAGCCTTGCTCGGGACGCAGCTCATCACCACAAGCAGCGGTTTTCCAACCTTTTTTGGAGGTTTCAAAGCCCGTTCCGAGGTCGTAGTAGAACCATCTGGCATCCGTAGCAAGACTTTTTGTCGTCTCGGACGGCCTTCTCCCCGCGATTTCTTTTCGTCCGCAATCCCTCCGCAATCCCTCCGCAATCCCTCCGCAATCCCTCCGCAATCCCTCCGCAATCCCTCCGCAATCCCTAGCAAATCCCAGAGCCAATCGACCAAACCATCCTGAAAACCGCTATAATCCGGGCGACTGTCAACATTTTTACCAACCCCCCTAAATGATGGAATCCTATCCTCCTGGACTTGCAACAGTCCGTACGAAGGAACCATAATATAGTGAGGTTGTGCCGGCTGTAGAATTTACGCGTTGGCAACCCTAGCCCCGTCACTGGGGTTCCCGCCATCGGCCCCTGGGCTGACCCATCCCTACCTCAAATCCCCTTCAACACGGAATCGTGCCATGCTGAACTTTTTTGGCGATTCGCATCGGATGTGCAGTGGGCTTTCGCGACGCAGTTTTCTCTCTGCGGGCTCGCTCTGTTTCGGACTCGGTGGCTTTAGTTTGCCAGATCTGCTCCGAGCCGAAGACAAAGCAGGCAAGCGGAATTCACACAAAGGCTTGATCAACATATTCCTCGGCGGTGGGCCCCCGCATCAGGACATGTGGGAGATCAAGACCGAGGCACCCTCGGAGATTCGCGGGGAATTCAGCCCTATCGCGACGAACGTTCCTGGGATCCAAATCTGTGAGGTCTTTCCCCAGCTAGCGCAGCGGATGGATAAGTCGGTTGTCATTCGGTCCGTGGTCGGATGCAAAGACCGCCACGAATCGCACCAATGCATGAGCGGTTGGTTCCCTGACGATTTGAAAGCCCTCGGAGGCCGACCCTCGATCGGCTCCGCAGCCGCCAAGGTCCAGGGCTCGGTCGACCCAGCCGTTCCTCCCTTCGTCGGTTTGGCAGCCAAAACACAGCATGGCCCTTGGTCAAACTCCGGAGAAGCCGGATTCCTCGGGGCTGCCTATTCGGCGTTCAAGCCCGATGGGCCGGGGATGGAAAACATGAAACTCCAGTCGATCGGATTGGATCGACTCAAGGACCGCCGTCGATTGCTCACGAGCCTCGACACGATGCGTCGGGATATCGACAACTCGGGGATCATGTCCGGGATGGACGCCTTCGAACAACGAGCCCTGGATGTTTTGACCAGCAGCAAACTCCTCGATGCCTTGGATCTGAGCAAAGAGGATCCCAAGATTGTCGAGCGATACGGTGACGGCAAACCTTACAAGTACCAGTACGACGGTGCTCCAACCTGCAACGATCACCTCCTGATCGCTCGTCGGCTGATCGAAGCAGGCGTTCGAGTCGTGAGCCTGAGTTTCGGCCGCTGGGACTCCCACGGTGCAAACTTTGATTTGGTACGTGACCACGGATCCAAACTCGATCAATGCCTAAGTGCCTTGATGGACGACCTGTCTGCCCGAGGAATGCTCGATGATGTCACAATCATCGTATGGGGAGAATTCGGCAGAACGCCCAAGATCAACAATGGGGCGGGCCGCGATCACTGGGCCCAAGTCAGTTGTGCATGGATGGCCGGGGGTGGCATGCGGACCGGACAAGCGATCGGTGCAACCAATCGGCTCGGTGAATACGCCAAGGAAAGGCCGGTTCATATGCAGGAGATCATCTCCACGCTGTACCACAATTTGGGAATCAACACCGCGACGACCACCATCGTGGACCCAACAGGTAGACCTCAATTCCTGGTCGACCACGAACCTATCCGCGAGCTGATCTAGAGGCGAACGTGAGAAAGATTGTCTTAGGTCCACGGTTCCCGAGCAAACTCGGGGACCTTTACGCATGCTTTACCTGCCTACTACTGGTAGCTGTTTTCGTAGCCCAACCGGTCTCTGAAGCGTTTGCACAAGACCTCAGACCGCTGGTCTTTGACACCCCCGATATCCAACTTCGCGGCGCGGACGCTCGGGCGCAATTGCTTGTTCACAGCCCCGCAACGGCCGACTCTGCAACCGTCGATCTGACACGCAACGTCCGATTCGAAATGTCCCAACCCGGGCTTATCTCCATCGATCAGGCCGGATTGATCACACCGCTAGCAAGTGGCTCGTTGACCGTTACGGCATCGGCCGATGGCTTCGCCCCGGGCGTTGTCCCCATCAAGGTGGAGTTGTCGGGAATCGACGAGCCAGTGAATTTCACGAATCAAATCGTTCCGATCTTCACCAAGTTTGGATGCAATGGCGGCGGCTGTCACGGCAAGCTCGCCGGTCAGAATGGCTTTCGGCTGTCCTTGTTGGGATCAGAGCCCATCGAGGATTACGAGCACTTGGTCCGCGAGTCGCGCGGTCGCAGGCTGTTTCCCGCCGCCCCCGATACCAGTTTGCTTTTAACGAAGTCCGTCGGGACCGTACCCCACGGCGGTGGACAGCGTATGGAAATCGACAGCCACGAATACCGACTGCTTCGCCGATGGATCGCCCAAGCGATGCCCTATGGTGATCCAAACGCTCGCAAGATCTCGTCGATCATCGTAACACCCTCGGCACGCCAAATGGCTCGCAACAGCCAACAACAATTGAGCGTCACGGCGACCTACAGCGATGGGTCCACCGAAGACGTCACCCGTACGGTTCAGTACGAATCGAACAACCTCGACATGGCCGAAGTCAGCGTCGGCGGACTGGTAAACGTCCGAGATTACGCGGGCGAGGTCTCCATCATGGCCCGGTATTTAGGGCAGGTCACCGTGTTCCGGGCAAGTGTTCCACTGGGCACCTTGACCCAGGCCCTGCCGATCGCTCGAGGGCCGATCGACGAGGCGGTCTTTAGCAAGCTCAAAACCCTAGGGATTCCACCATCGGGAATTGTCGATGATCCAACATTCTTGCGACGTGTGACTCTAGATATCGCAGGCCGTCTGCCAACGGTCGAAGAGGTAGAAGCTTTTCGCGCTTTGACCACTGCCGGAGGAGATTCCCCAGACGCGATCCAACAGCGGCGGGCCGATCTTGTAAACCGTCTGCTCGATTCTGCCGATTATGCATCGAACTTTGCGTCGAAGTGGTCTGCGATCCTGCGAAACAACCGAACGAGCGAAGAGACCCGCTATGGGGCTTACGCGTTCCACGATTGGCTCCGGCAGGGATTCTTCGAGAACAAGCCCATCAGCATCATGGTCCGTGAGCTTTTGACAGCCACTGGCGATGCCGAGAGCAATCCAGCCGTGATTTGGTTCCGTCAGGTCAACAACACCGAATCGCGGACCGAGGACATCGCGCAGCTGTTCCTGGGACAGCGTCTTCAATGCGCCCGTTGCCACCATCATCCTTACGAAAAGTGGGCGCAGCAGGACTACTATCAGATGACCGCGTTCTTTTCGACCGTCGATCGTCGAGAAGGTGCATTGCCCAACGAGCCTCGTTTTGGATCCAGGGTAGCGGCCGCAACCGCAAATCATCCTAAGACCGGACAGGCACTGGTGGCAACGGGTTTGGATTCCTCGAAGATTGAACTAGCCAATTACGAAGATCCACGAGGGGCGCTCGCCCAGTGGATGACGTCTCCAACCAACGCATTCTTTGCCAAGTCCGTTGCGAACCGTTACTGGAAGCATTTTCTGGGCAAGGGGCTCGTCGAGCCCGAGGACGACATGCGAATCACGAACCCACCTTCGAACCCTGAGTTGCTCGACGCCTTGTCCAAGCAGCTTACCGACTCGGGATACGACCTGAAGCACTTGATCCGTGCGATCTGCAGCTCGACGACCTATCAGCTCAGCTCGAGCGCTAACGAATTGAATATTCGAGACACCAACTGCTATTCCCGCTTCTATCCCAAACGTCTCTCGGCTGAGATCCTCCTGGATTGCATCGACACCGTGACAGGTAGCTTCAGCGCTTTCGATGGCATGCCTGCCGGGACGCGAGCCGTCGAGCTACCGGACACCTCGTTTGCATCCTACTTCTTGACTGTTTTTGGACGCCCCGATTCCTCGACAGCCTGCGAATGCGAGCGTACCAACTCCTCGACGCTAGCTCAGAGTTTGCATTTGCTCAATTCTAAAGAGATGCAGAGCAAGCTCTCGTCGGATGCAAGCCGTGCGGCAGCTTGGGCGAATTCCGCTGTGATCGATACAACATTGAGCCCAGTGGAAAATATCCGCAAGACAGGTCCGGAACGGATTCGAGAATTGTATTTGCGCAGCCTAGGACGCTTGCCAACCGAATCCGAACAAACCATTGCGCTTGAGTATCTCATGCAACGGGCCGATCGGCTTAGGGAAGCCTACGAGGACCTTGTATGGGGAGTCGTCAACAGCAAAGAGTTTTTGTTCAATCACTAAGCCGACCGTATCCATGAGAGTGATTCTATTGATCAGACCAGCGATCGTTATGCTGGTGGTGGGCTTGCTGTGCGATTTGGTCCGGGGTGAAACCCCCGTGCTAGCCATCGAAGCGGTCTTTCCGCCTGTTTTATCGACGGCCCACCCGAACCCTTTTCGGATCTCTGCCGGGCGGTCCAACCAAGACATTGAGATGTTGGTTTTCTCGGATCCGAGAATCACCGCCGTCCTGGATGCAGCCCCGAACTTGGCGCTCGATGATCCACCGCAGAAAAACTTTGGGCAATTCACCGTCTCGGTCGACCCGGCCACCCCCCCAGGATTTTATGAGGTTTGGGCAGTCGGGAGATACGGGATTTCGAATTCACGCATGATTGCCGTCCTAACTACGCCCGTCGAAGTTCTCCCTGGGAACATCGATCCGAAGAACCCGCCGGAAGTTAAGCCTGGGGTGTGTTATGTCGGCTTGACCAAACGAAGCGACAAAGTCGTGGTGAAAACCAAGAAGACCGACCATTGGCCCAAGTGCCTACTGGCGGCGCAGGTATTCGATGCAGCCACGATCCCTGCGATGACGGTTACCGACAACAAACTCACCATGCTCAATCAGCTCAGAGCGAAGGGCAAAGAGCCGGTGGTCTTCGACTCACCCGTATCGGTTCCCCGAGAGCCGATCGATGAAGTTTATCTTCGCATCTACGACTTCCTGTACCGTGGATCGGACACCACTCCCTTTGCGTTGGTGATCGATCCGCCCGAGAATCATCCGCTCTTGGGCAGCGGGGCTTGGAAGCCCCCCTATGGCATCTTTGAAGAGTCCTTGGTCGCGTGGCCCAACATCGATCCGGGCACCATTCCCACCGGCGGTCTTTTCCCCGCACCAGCTTGGCAAACCACGCTAGACTTGACCGCTTCCAAGCCCACCATGGAGATCGAGTTTCCGGTAGCCGAAGGGGTAGCTTACGAGTGCGAAGTCTTTTCCGCATCCAAGGGCCAATTGTCCGATGTGCGGATTGTTGCAGACCGACTCGCACCAGCACCGACACCCGAGCAGTTGGTGGAGATCCAAGCGGCTTTGCAAGCTCCTGCGGGGACCGCAATAGATCCAGCCCTCGAACAGCGGATCAAAGATTATCGTTTGCGAGTCAACACTATCGGACGAGACGTGGTCAGCATCGCTGAGGATGGGCCAGGGGCCGGCACCCGAGCGGTTCGGTTGGGCTCTCCCGACCCCTTCACGACGATTCCCGCAGGTCCTGCTGGAAAAAACATTCGCTTGATCGTATCGGACCTTCAGATGGCTGCGACGACCAAGTCGAACACACGATTGACACTGCGCGTTGGGCCAGGGGTTCCTCGCTTCCATGCCCTAGGGCATTGGGTGCCAGATACCAACAATCCCGTCCAAGCCAAAACCACTGGCGTAGGGTTGCCCAAGGGTGGCCAATGCGCCCTGCAAGTCAGCGTTCGCCGGGCAGGAGGATTCGCAGGGCCGATCCAAGTCACCTGCGAGGGTTTGCCACCGGGTGTGTCGGTTTATCCAGCGGTCATCGCGCCCGGTCAAACTGAAACGCAATTGATTTTCTTTGCCGAAGAGAGTGCCGCAAATTGGGTAGGAGCCATCCAGCCCATTGCCAAAGGGACTTGGACCGATCCCAACAATGCCCCTCAAGAGATCGTCGTGCCGATCCGAGCAAGCACCATAGCGCTGTCGGCTTCTGGGGATCGCGGTTTGCCCCAGGCCCGTCTTTCCAATCAATGGCAACTGAAAGTCATCGAACAAGACATGGCACCGATTCAGATCCGTGCCGGAGATGGACCCGGCTGGGTACTGGAGATCCCCGTGGGAGGGGCAGGCAAGCTGCCGATCAAGGCCCTGCGACGTGCCGGAGGCGAGCAAAAAGGGGTGATGCGACCACAGAATCTTCCCGCCAAGGTAACCTTTGCGGAGTTTGAGTTGCCCCCGAATGCAGCCGAAGCGACCCCCGAAATCAAGGTCGCTGCTGATGCCGCTGTGGGCGAATACACTGTTTGGTTTCAAACCGAGATCATCGTCAAGCAATCGTTGCACCCAGAATCCCATGCGCGATTGGTCGCATATCGAGACCGCATCCAAGCCAAGCTTGCCGATCCGAATTGGACCGGGGATCGGCCGATGGCCGAGAAGATTATCGCCG
>CAILTZ010000159.1 GCA_903837255.1 uncultured Pirellula sp.
ACCCTAGCCTCACCAAACCCCAGCTTCACGGCTTTGTCCGATTAGGTTCATGATCAACTGGCGATATGCAGCAAGCCCGATTCGAAGGAACCAATCGCTGCGACTTGCGCTTGCCTCGATCGCTATTTGCCTTGGCAACGCCTGTAGCGACCCCAAAGTCCCCCCATCGCTTTCAGCACCCTCAAAGAGCTCACCACCAAAGAGTTCGCCATCTAGCAATGGTTCCCCAATGGGTGCTGAGGGAACAGGTCATATTCGATTTGCTGAGGTTGCGGATGCTCTGCCTGAGAGTCAGTACCTCGACGGAAGCGAGCTGAATGTTTTTTCGTTGCCTGAGACCACCGGCGGTGGCTCTGCGGTGATCGATTTCGATCGCGACGGCAGGCTCGATATCGTCACCTCAGGGGGCGGTATGCCCGACCCTCAAGGCCAGCGGATGATGGGCCATCGCGGGAACCTCTACAGACAACTTCAGACATGGGGCTTTGAATCCTGCGGCCCGTGGTCCTTTCTAGATTTCTCAGCGACTTATCACTCGGCTATCGTCGCTGCCGATTACGACTCCGACGGTATGTGCGATCTGCTTGTCACTGGCTTTGATCGCCTGCAATGGTTTCGCAATCAAGGTGACGGAACCTTTGAATCGGTTCGGCCGATCGAAGACAATTTATGGAGCACCGCAGCGGTTTTCTTTGATGCCGACCAAGACTCCGATCTAGACCTCTATGTTGTTCACTACGCGAATTGGTCTTGGACCAACAACCCGTGGTGCCCGTCGCAGTCCGATCCGAACCGGCGCGATTATTGCGGACCGACCGACTTTCTCGGGCTTCGAGATTCGCTCTACGAGAATCTCTCGGATGGCTCGTTCGTCGAGCGAACCACGGAGAGTATCGGTGGATTGTCCTTTCGCGGGCTTGGGGTCCTTGCCGCAGACCTCGATGCAGATCGCGATACCGATTTATACGTCGCTAACGATGTCGAACCCAACTTGCTATTTCGCAATGATGGATCTTTTCAATGGACCGAACTAGGCCGCCGAGCTGGGGTAGCGACCAATGACCAAGGGCGAGCTGAGGGGAGCATGGGGATCGCGCTCGGGGATTACAACAACGACCAAAAGTTCGATCTTTGGGTCACCAACTACGCTGACGAATTCAACGCCTTGTATCGCGGCAATGGACGATTGAATTTCTCCTATACAACCAACGTTGCCCGAATCACAGCCACCGACGAACAATCGGTAGGATGGGGGACTGCCATGTGCGATCTGGAGCTCGATGGCGACGAAGATATCGTGGTGATCAATGGACATTTGGAACGATACTCTCCCTACCATTCGCAACGTCCGCAGGTGCTCGAAAACATCGATGCCAAACGCTTTGTCCTCGGCGCCAATGACTCCGCGTTCTTCCAAACCCCACAAGACGGACGGGGGCTTGCCACCGGAGACCTCAATCGAGATGGACTCATCGATCTGGTCGTCACTCGCATCAACGCCCCCTGTGCGTTGATCGAAAACCAATCGACTCGCCAAGGTGCCTACCTGAGCGTGCGGCTCGTGGGCCAAGTCTCCAATCGCGATGCGGTCGGTACCGTAGTAACCCTAACGCTCGGCAATGCTGCATGGATCCGCCAGAGAGTCGGCGGCGGCTCGTACGCCTCGACCAATGATCCTGCTATTCATTTCGGGGTCCCAGAGGCCAATTGGCCGTCGGGTCAGCAAGCCCCTGGCTCGATGCCAAAAGGAACCCTCAAGATCGATTGGCCCAGCGGTCAAACGAGCTTGATCGACGTCGCCGAGTTCAACAAAGAGATGTTGATCGTCGAGCCAAGCCCTGGCTCTGCGGTCTCTTCATACCTTATTCATAACTAATCCGGTCTCTCTTTGCTTCCACTGGTTATTCTATTCACGATGGTTTTACTGTTCATCGATAGTCTATTGAGCTTTAGGTTTCAAAAATGATGCATTCAGCGACTGAGCATGTGATTCGGCTCTTCGAACAGCGAGGCCAAGGCCGCTATGGGAGCGAACAGGTCTCCCAGTTGCAGCACGCCCTGCAGTGCGCCGTGTTTGCCAAACGCCAAGGAGCTGGCTCAGCGATGATCGTCGCAGCGCTATTGCATGATCTTGGACACATCATCGACCATCAGGCCATGCCCGATTCGGACGACCAGAACCTCGATGACGCGCACGAACAGCGGGCTTATCTATGGATCAAATCGAACTTTGGCAAATCGGTCGCAGATCCGGTCCGACTCCATGTGGCGGCCAAGCGATATCTATGCACCGTCGAGCCCGAGTATTTGACCAAGTTATCACCGGCTTCGCTCAAGAGCTTTCATGACCAAGGGGGGCTGATGTCCCAGTCGCAGATCGACGATTTTCGCGATGAACCGTTCGCATTTGAAGCCGTCGAGCTCAGACGCTGGGACGATCTGGCCAAGGATCCGACGATGCAGACCCCTACGATCGAGGACTTCGCCACCCTGCTCGACCACTTGGTCGAAGACCATCAATCGGCCAGATCGGCCAGATCCGCCTGATCAGACGGATCAGACGGATCAGACGGATCAGAC
>CAILTZ010000160.1 GCA_903837255.1 uncultured Pirellula sp.
ATGGAAACGGGGTGAAACAAACGTTACTCCCAAACGTACTGAAAAAGTCGTAAGGCCAGTTCATCTAGACGGCGACGCGGTCCATTTCGATTACCGTTTACCTCACGATGATTGCCCGCACTTTGATGTTATTCAAACCTGCGCACGAAGCATCACTCATTTGGGTTGGGGGATCGATGTAGTCGTCGCCGATGCCAAGCTGGTCAACGATCAAGACGTGGATAACCTACAGGGTGAGCGATGGAGGATCGCTCAATCAGGCGGGGTCGCGCTTCGTATTCCCACCTCAGGTACGCTGGACGATTTGATGCGCAAACATAACGATTCTCTAAATCGATTGACCGAAGAAGGGTTTCATCCCGTACCGCCACTAAGACGTTTCGAAATTCGCCGATTTAGAAAAGAATACGACGAGGAAACACGACCCTTTTGTGTCTTTCAGATCCTCAAGCCAGATGCGTCAGGCGTGAGGGCTTTTAATTCGTCAACTCGAACCAAAGATGTTGCCGCATGGATCCGCCATGCAGTTGCCGAGGTCTGCAAAGATTGGTCCGATCTTGCATCGTTCGTACACGGTCACGGCCCAACCGGTGGAGCAAACCAACAACCTAACTCAGGCCATCGTTTTCAGTACCTACCACTCCCCACCATCAACTCGGCTTTAAACCGCGTCGAGTCGATACGAAGAGTCATGGTTGTTGCCCCACTTGGTTGCCAGGATCGAATAGACTTTATCCGACGCCGCCTACTGGGGCATGAACTCAATTGGCAATCTGAAGTTGTAGGCGTCCTAAACCTTCTATCTGGCCGAGATTACGTTCGAGACCAATATCTCGGGCAAAGCGAGATTTGGAGCACAGTAACGCCAGTTATTTTAGATGGCTTTGATGATCACAATCCTGTTAAAACTGACAAGTTGATTCGAAAAGCGTTATTCAACGCCGGACTCGTCCGTCGAATCGATTTTGAGGATATTGAAATGGATTGGAGTCCATTCGGATTTCGATCCGGTGTTGATTCAGCCAAACAATTTATCAGACCTGAAAAGCTAAATGGGACAATGCTTCATGTGCGACTGAAGTTCCCGAAACCAAAGTACGGGCCAATTGCAATTGGGGCGGGAAGATACCGTGGTTTCGGGTTGATGGCCCGATCCGATTAAATCAATCTGGAAATATATTGTTTCCTGTATCCACCCAATTACCATGTTCTCTGACAATCTGGTTGACCCTATATCAGGGGGCACTTTTTTTATATCCCTCTTGGCGAAATTTCTCTCCGAGCGAACTATGCGCAATACCTACATCGTCACCTACGATATCTGCGATCCAAAAAGACTCCGCAAAGTCTTTCGAACCATGCGAGACTCAGGGGATCACCTGCAACTGAGCGTTTTCGAATGCCAATTGACCGATACCGAAAAAACGATCCTCGCCGACAAACTTCGCCAAATCATTCACCATGATGTCGACCAAGTCCTCTTCGTCGACCTTGGGCCAAGCGACGGACGCGGCGAACGGGTGATCGACTCGATCGGGCTTCCTTACTCCAACTTCGATGCGGCCTGCGTGGTCGTCTAACTCTCCCCTCCTACCCCCGCCCACCTAAAAAGCCCTACGCCATGTCCCAATGCATCGACTCCGCATCAGACGCATCCAACCCCGAAGAAGACCGTGAGTATCTGCCCGCACGGATGCTCAACGAGTTCGTCTATTGCCCCCGCTTGTTCTACCTCGAACATGTCGACGGCTTGTTCACCCACAATGCCGACACCATCGAAGGAGTCGCCAAACATCGGCGCGTCGATCAAAAAACCGATGAACTCCCCACCGCAGAATCGACCCAAGACTACGAACGGATACATGCTCGAAGCGTGACTCTCTCGAGCGACTCCTTCGGAATTATCGCCAAGATGGATTTGATCGAGGTCCAAGGAAATCTCGCCACTCCAGTCGATTACAAGCGAGGTGCCCCTCGCAAACTGCCAGATGGTACACTCGACGCTTGGGATCCAGAGCGGGTGCAGCTATGCGTCCAAGCCCTGGTGCTTCGTGAAAACGGTTACGAATGCTCCGAAGGGGTTATCTTCTTTTGGGAAACCCGGCAGCGTGTTCGCATCGCCATCGACAGCGAACTGATGGAACAGACCCGCAAGGCCATTTCAGAGGCCAACGAGCTCAGCCGCCGTCTGGTCGCACCACCACCTCTTGTCGATAGCCCCAAATGCCCACGATGCTCGTTGGTCTCTATCTGCTTGCCCGATGAAACCAGCCGCTGCGTTAGGCATGATTCCAGTGACACAGAGGGACTTCGTCAACCACTGTTGTTTGAGGTCGGACTGCCGCAGGTTGTCCAGATCGATCAAACCGAGGTGGAGGAGCAAAAACCCATCCGCCAACTGGTGACAGTCAGGGACGAAGCCAAACCGGTCTATCTGAATACTCAAGGGATGAGTGTCGGCATAAGTGGACAAGTCCTTACGATCAAGGACAGGGACAAGGACAAGAAGATCCAGGAGATACGATTGAAAGACGTATCGCAATTGAATCTTTTTGGTGCTGTACAGGTATCCACGCAGGCGATCCAGGCACTGCTCCAAGAAGACATACCGCTAGCGTATTTTAGTTTTGGGGGTTGGTTCCACGGGATGACACAAGCGGTGGGATTGAAGAACATCCTTTGGCGACGCGAGCAATTCCGCAAGGCCGATCAGCCATCGTTCTGCTTGGCATTGGCCAAAGAGTTAGTCATCGGCAAGATACGCAATCAGCGAACGATGCTCCAGAGAAATCACATCGAGCCGCCACCAGAGACATTGAACTTTCTAAAATCGTTGATGGTTGAGGCCAAGCGGGTCGAGAGTATTGCATCGCTACTTGGAGTAGAAGGCGTTGCGGCGAGGGCTTATTTTTCGTCGTTTTCGGGGATGATCAAGGTAAGTGCATCGCGTAAATCGACCGGCGTTGAAGAGCCGGGAACCGACGCAGAAGAGGAAATGAATCCAACAGAGGATGCCGTCGCTTTGGCAACATCGAGGGACGTGGTCAATCCCTTCCGATTTGACTTTGCCAAGCGGAATCGCAGGCCACCGCGGGATCCGATCAATGCCCTGCTGTCGCTTGGGTATGGCGTATTGGCAAAGGACTTGACCGTCCTTTGTGCGACGGTTGGATTGGATCCCTATTTAGGTTTTTATCATCAACCACGGTTTGGGCGACCATCGTTGGCGTTGGACATGATGGAGCCGTTTCGGCCGTTGGTGGTCGACTCGGCGGTTATCAGTGCGATCAATCAGAGGATGGTCACGACGGACGATTTCATTTCGGCGGGAGATGCGGTGGCATTGACGCCAAGGGGGCGCAAGAGTTTTTATTTAGCGTATGAGCAGCGTATGGATCAGTTGGTTACTCATCCGATGTTTGGTTATCGGGTCAGTTATCGGCGGCTCATCGAGATCCAGATACGGTTACTGGCCAGGTTGTTGACAGGCGAGATAATGCGGTATCCGGTATTTGTGACACGTTGATCGAGTTGCGAGGGGTTGGGCGGTGAAAAAAGTGCTGGGGGTGCTCGCGAGTTGGAAAAAGGTTGGGGAAAATCGTGTTTTGGGACAGGAAGGGGGTTAGACAGTCAATGAATTTAGGGATAGTTTGTAGGGGTACTCGCAGAAGTGATTTTAACCTCAGGTTAGGAAAGCAGTTGCGAGGGCGGACTTTCCGCGACTAACAAGTCGCGGCCCCATTGAAGCGCGAGTAATCCAGCGGCCTGGAGCTTGTCTCGGAATCTTTCCGCGACTAACAAGTCGCGGCCCCATTGAAGCGCGGTAGCCCGAATCTAAACGGGCTCGCTGTTGTTAACTTTCCGCGACTAACA
>CAILTZ010000161.1 GCA_903837255.1 uncultured Pirellula sp.
CCCGTGGCACTGTAGTCGGTCCCTCGGGTGAATCCACCAGCCATACCGCCACCGCCACCGCCACCGCCGCCACCAGCACCACCACCGCCGCCCAAATCCTGACGGATGACGATGACGTTGTAG
The DNA here is from genome assembly GCA_903837255.1 of uncultured Pirellula sp. Lineage (GTDB taxonomy): Bacteria > Planctomycetota > Planctomycetia > Pirellulales > Pirellulaceae > JBKCUI01. The sequence goes on from CAILTZ010000161.1 coordinate 124, forward strand.
GTCCGTTCCTTCATCAGTGTCACGATGGGTTGCAAACGGCTCGACTCTCGGAGGATCTCCGAATCGAGGTAGTACTTGCGAATCAGGTCTCGGGTTTGATCGATCGTCAGCCCTCGGACCTTGATAGGCTCAAGATTTGGGAGTTGGATCGTTCCATCGTTGATCACAGCGATCGGAAAACCCAGCGAAGGATCAAGCTGGCTTGTGGCATCCGGGAAATTCACCGGGGGCGGTTCAGGTGGCCTATCGGGTGGCACAAACGGCAAGATGCCTTCAATGTAAATACCTAGGATGTCGCCGTTATCGAGGAGATAATCTCGCGAAGGTTCCTGCGAGAGCCTAGCAGGGTCCAGTGGAACAAGATTATTCTTGCTCTGCGCCAGGAATTGCGGTGGCACTCTCCGTGCAGGAATACCGCTGATGGGTTGCGTGATGGTCGAACAACCAGTGCTCAGGACCCCTAGCACCACCAGCCCCAGAGCGCTGGCATTCTTGAGCCAACTCGCCAGCCGTTTTTCGAAGCTCTTATCGATTGTCATTTGTTTGCACTTCTTGTTTAGGGTTACTTACCTAAATGTTTGTCCGAATGAGGGCTAAGGTTGGACAATTGGGTTCGGGATCGCCGGAATAGGATGGGGGATCACTTGAGGAGGAATGTTTGGCACAGGTGCAATTTGCGGTGCCACGACCTCCGACTCGATGAATCCCATCGGGGCTTCGCCCTGCACGCCTGTGCCTAGCAATGAGCGGTTGCGATCGAAGGGAGGGACCGGATACAAACCGTTGTACTGGCTCGGCATCCTGTTATGGTCGACGTACTGTTTTTGGATTGCCGAGGAGGTCTGAATTTGATTCCACATACCGACACCCTCCTCTTCGGCAGCCTGGGCTCCGTGAGGAAAACCGGCGAACCAAGCTGCCACGCGGGCTTGCCCCTCAGCAGATTGGTAGCACCAGTTCCAGTAGTCCATGGGTGGGAAAGCAGGTGTGCAACCGCTGCCGCTGTCGGCCACCTGCATGTACCCTGCTCGAAAACCTTTCTGGAAGTCTTTCAAGTACTTTTGGTCAACAAAGCAGTGTTTGCGTCCGTGCCAGGACTTACCCGACATCGAATACGCCCGGCTGCTCATGATGTATTCGTTCAAATCGTTGTTGTAACGGAAGATATTGGTGATGCCGGTTACCGCAGTGCAACCGCTGGTTGCAAGAAGTCCGAGACTCACCAGAGCGACGGAAAGCCAAGCTTTCGGATCAACTCGTCGTTTATGGAACATCGACGATTCCCCTTTTTTGCATTTGTTTTGGCGAGAATGCTAGCAAGCCACACCCGCCCCGACGATGAATAACGACTATCCATCGATCGATTTATCGCGTGGAGCGAG
>CAILTZ010000162.1 GCA_903837255.1 uncultured Pirellula sp.
AGCTACAGCTATCTGAATGGAAATGTGATCGCTTCGGTCAATCCCTACTTTCAACCCCACGGAGCCTTTCCGTCCTATCCTAGCGAAAGCTTTGCCGCAAACGCACCGTTGACCCCCTACATCCAGCAGTTGATCAGCGGGACTTGGGATGTCGACAACGACGGGGACGGATTTCCAGACAGCGTTTGGATCAACCCGAACTTGCCAGCGATCCATGCACCCGATGGGCGATTGCTCAAGCCTTTGACGGCGGTCATGATCCAAGACCTAGACGGTCGTTTGAACATCAATTTGCACGGAGATCGCATCCAAGGTTCTGTCGTGAATAACTTCAACGGGAGCGGAGCTGGTTTCAATGCGTTCGGATACTCCAACGGATTGCACCGAATCGGGGTGTCACTGCCCCAGGGTTTTGGATATGGCCCAGCAGATATTTCGCTAAATCCGCTTTTTGGAAACAATGCCTCTTTGCTGACTTCCAACAGCGGCTACTCGATATTCGACCTCAGGTACGGTGCTAGGCCTTATGCGAATCTAGGCTTTAATCCTCAGATTGATCGCTCCCCGGGTCGACCTGGAAATGATCCTCTGAGCGTATTGATGGAGCGCGAGCTACCGCTCAATGGAGTTTATGGTCACGGGACGATGCCCGGCGCACCGATGGGTCGTCGTTCGAGCGTCGCGCCGACGTTTGACAAACACGGGAATTTGGTCTTTTTGTACCCACAGGTCCCCGATGCCGCTCCAGAAAGTGGGGTGACGCAAGGCTTCCCGTCGGAGACCGTCGGCGATGCCTACGAGTCAGGATCTGGTCTTCGGGATTATGGAGACACTCCTTTTACATTGAGCGATTTAGAAGCCATCCTGCGACGCTACGACGAGGACGTCGAGTCCTTGCCTAGCGAACTCAGAGCCCGTTTGGTCGCCTCGGGTTTCGGTTCCGCTTCGGATGTTAATAAACTGCTGACGACACACAGCGCGGAGTTGCGTTATCCCAAGCTCTCTGCGGCTGCCATGGTGCCAAACGCCAGCAATGGTTATGACCTACGCAAGGATGCTGGGAACCTGCTGGGACTGATCCGAATGCTCCACGAACAACGCTATCGCAAACGTTCGTTGCCCAACCAAAACACTTCTGGAGACGAGTACACGCTGTCGGTCGAGAGCTTGAACGAGCTCTTTCCGCCCGAGTTCAGCATGAACTTGCGATTGAATCTCAATCGGCCGTTTGGCAACGGCGTCGACCGCAACAACGACGGTCAAATCGATGAGCCTTTTGAGATTGCTTTTTTCAATGATGAAGTCGAACCGAAGTGGGATTATGCGCAGGGCAGCAAAGTCTCTTCGGGTGTTGCTGGGACTTACACGCGTGGATTGAATTTGCGTAACTCCACCTCTAGGCCTTACCTAGGTTCTCGCCAACTGCTTGCTCGATACCTGTATTGCTTGGCCCAGCTGATCGTCCCGAGGGACCATGTATTCCCGAGCATGGAGACTATCAGCGATGCGTTCCTGAGAGACAAACTCCGGGCGAGATCATTGGCCCAGTGGGCCGTTAACGTCGTGGACTTCCGTGATACCGATGCGGCGATGACCCGTTTCGAGTACGACGTCTACCCGTTTGGCGTGCGGTCTGGACCTTTGGATCGGCGTGCATTTTGGGCTCCGGATCGATTGATTAACTCGGGCAACGTCACGATCAATTCGAGCTTGCGACCCTACATCGGAGTGGTTTGGGGAATGGAGCAACCGGAACTGCTTTTGACAGAATCGTTGGCCTTCCACGACAAGCGGCTCAGGGACACCAATTTAGACAATGGGTCGGGCAAGGAACTCGGGCAGGGGGATAACGACACGGATCAATACCGATTCCCACAAGGCTCGTTGCTCCTGGAGCTTTATGCACCTCGCTCGACCTATGTGAGCACCGATCCGGTTTTGCCTGGTGCCCCACCATCCCTATACACAGTCGATGCCAACAACGGCAATCGAGTCAAACTGCTGCTCAACAAAACGGCGCCATCGAGTCTCGCCTGGGGGGCCCAACCCGTCTGGCGCATTGGGATCACCGACAGCACTCCGCCGGGCTCGAATACCCGTACCAAAAACCCGAATGTTCTGTATCAGTCCAACGACAGCAACAACAATCGGTTGGCTTGGTTGGATCCTCAATTCGCGGAAGACTTAGAGCTCAACGGGGAACAGAACAATCCCAATCCTGAAGCCAACGTCGGGTCCGGATTGCTCCAAACCCTCAATAACAGCTCTCCGAACGCAGAAGTCTTTGAACGGATGATTTGGTTCACGCAGCAATCGGCTAAAACCGTTCCTCGCGTTCCTAATCTACGAGGCAACACCAGCCGAGTGCAAAACGCCAACCGCGAGTTCATGGTCTATTACAACCGTTCGACGCAACAGGGCGAACCTCTGATGCTCGAAGGTGGCAACTACATGGTCGTTGGACCTCGTACAGAAACCAATATTGGCTCACTGACGAGCAATCCCACAACAGGTGCTGCTTGGCCTTCAACGCTATTGAAGAATCAGGCAACAGCCAATCCACCGATCCATTCGCCAAGCCATCAAACCATTTCTCTGGGTAACAACAGCGTCACAACCACCTTGATCAACGGCGAATCGATCACTCGCTATCGCCCGGATTGGATCAACAACATCAAGTCGCCGACAGGAGTCGTGTGCGCCGCAGAGCCACCTCCGAGCACCGGTGGAAATGGCACCGATCCGACTTGGCGAGATTGCTTCCCCAATGGTGTAGGCATCAACGTCTCGATGCCCAATCCGATTGCCAACGAAGGTTACTGGAAGCCGAATCTTAGGCCGACAAAGGTTCTGAACTCTCAAGATCGCCGCCAACAGCGTCAGGATAACCGTTGGGGCTACCAAGACCTCGCGCCGGACTCCTGGGTGGATTTCGCCAACATCGGAACCTCGACGTTCCCAGACAACCCCATGGATCATCAACCCTCGGTCAATCCGATCTTGAATCCCAACAACGCGACCCCAATGTACAAAACCGGGACCTATGACAACGTTCGTACCGCTTGCTTGCAGAGACTCGCAGATCCGGATTTCCCTTACGATCCCGTCAACAACCCCTACATCACCATCGACTGGATTTCGATCGATCTGACGGTCTTCAATGGAGAGGCTCCAAAGGATCCTGGGGATGTTGGACCAAACATGGCATTCCAGTCCCGATACAAAGATGGCTCAACTCGAAACAAGGCCGCCAGCAAAGCAAGCTTGGGCAATGGACAGCCTGCCGGCAGTCCAGGGTTGAAGGATTGGGGATTCTCTTACCACTCCGCCTCGACCGCACAGCTGCGTACAACGCCGTACCAGAGTTTTGTCCCTCCAAATCCAGTACCCGGCAATGGACGACCCTTCGATCGCTATTCATCCTACTTCATGGCCCAGTTAGGTTATGCATCGCAGCAACCCGGCGATAACGACATGACCCAAGTCATTCATCACAGTGCCACGACACTTGGGTATGCGAACGTAGGGTACCGCTTCCAAAATCTTCTAGGCGCCGCAACCGACACTGCCGATCAGTTCGACGGCTTTGGCCCTCCTCAATTCGTTCAAAACCAGCCGGAGTACGTCGGCTCACCGCGCGATTTAACGTCGCCGGTTTGGTTGAATCGGACCTTTGCAACCGCCAATGAACTGATGCTCGTGCCGCTGACCTCACCGGGTCAGTTCGGCTACTACTTTGAAATCTCCGATGACAATACCGCGCGCACTCCGTTTGGATTCCTGCCCTCGTTCCAAGCCTCCAACGGCTTGGTGACGAATTTGGAAAGCAGCGGTTCAAACGATTTGGCCGACTACTCACCGACCGATGCCAGCGCAGCAAACACCGCTCGCTTGAGCGGCTACTGGATGCGCCGAGCAGGCGATTGGTCCACCACTAGCCAAAAGCCCAAGACCCAAGCCGATTGGGGGCTGATCCTGGAGTTCGTCGAAACACCGACCGCTTACGCCGATACCGTCAAGCAACTGGACCTGGAAAGACTCCAGCTGGCGGCGTTTCCCGGAGGAACTATGGATCCTTGGGCAACGAGGTTCCTTGCTTCCTTTATCCCCGAGAACTTCACAGGCAACAGCGAGCGGGAGAGCTTCCGCGGCCCTTCGCTGCTAGGACCCTACAACCAACTCCCCTCCTACGTCAGCCCAGGTAAGGTCAATCTCAATACGATTGGCTCAGCGAAAGTCGTCCAAGGTCTGGAGTATCTCTTTACCGGGACCACGGAGCGACAAGCGTCACAGAATGGACTTGCCGCTCAATTCTTCTCCTCCCGCAGAGGTTTCGCCGGCAACAACACCTCTTCGATCAACTTGAGCTTTCCCGGCATGGATCCGAACTACCCGACGATGTTCGCAGGAGCCTATCGGTCTGGTTTAGCGACCAATCTCTATCCCTTTGCACCGAATCAAGACAACAGCAATCGTCCGCAGACCACTCAGCGAGGCCGATTTGCAAGCGAATCGACGACGCTCCGTTCCTTGGTGCCGAACCCAACAGGCAAAGAGCAACCCAATGGGACCAACAACGGGAATCTACTTTTCTCGCCATACTCCCTAGCCAACGCCGAGTCCGGCATCTCAATTCCCGGTGGGCCACTCGATACGCCCGGTACGCTTGAGTACGCCGAAGCTAGACAGAACGCCTTTACCCGATACCAGCGAGCCATGCGGTTATCGAACCTCACAACCGATCAGTCCAACGTCTTTGCAATGTGGGTGACAGTGGCCCTGTTCGAATACGATCCGGTGACCGGTTTTGGCAAGGAGTACTCCAACTCGGCCGGCGAACCCGAACGCGAAAGAGCCTTCTACATCATCGATCGTACCGTCCCAGTCGGCTTTTTGCCCGGCGAAGACCTGAACTCCGACAAGGCTGTGCTTCTCAAACGGACCATCAACAGCAAACGACGCTAGGAGAGCCCTCCTGGCGATTAGCAAAACTACTCACCAGGACGACTCTGGATTCTCAAAAAAAGCTCCGACTGGCGATGACAAATCGTCGCGATTCTCTACAATACGTGGATTGACTTTGTGAAATTTTTCACAAAGTCGAGAGCCCTCCGGATCGAAGATGACCGGTCGGCCCTGGGGTTTGCTCAGAAACGTATTGAAGATTCTTTACACGAGATCGTATTGCAAGCTGCGTTGGAGGTGTCCTGGTGGTCGCTCACTTGCCCATCCTTGTCTATCTGATTGCCGTCCTGGGGTTCGCTGCCGTCTCGCTGCTGCTGCCCCACGTGGTCGCACCCAAACGGCCGACCAAAATCAAAGACATGCCCTACGAGTCGGGGATGGACCCGGTCGGTGATGCTCGAAAACCTTTCGACATCAAATTCTATCTGACTGCAATCCTGTTCCTGGTCTTCGACATTGAACTGCTGTTCCTCTATCCATGGGCCGTATCACTTCTGGCACCCGATGGTGTTCCAGAAGCGTTCCGGCCTGCTGTCTTGGCTGTCTTGATGGTCCTTCTTGCAACCCTGGGCTTGGCCTACTGGGTTGCTTACCGCAAAGGAGTCTTCGATTGGCGACGCAAATAAACAAACAACTTGGGGATAACGTATTCCTATCGACCGTTGATGCGGCGGCTTCTTGGGCTAGGGCCAACAGTCTTTGGCCGATGCCCTTTGCAACGGCTTGTTGCGGCATCGAGCTCATGAGCGCTGCGGCATCCAAGCACGACTTGTCTCGCTTTGGGAGCGAGGTGATGCGATTTACCCCTCGGCAGTGCGATCTGATGATTGTCGCCGGCCGCGTGGTGATGAAGATGATCCCGGTGCTCCAACGCATTTGGCTTCAGATGCCCGAACCGAAATGGTGCATCTCGATGGGGGCTTGTGCCTGCACTGGCGGGGTCTTTGACACCTACGCTGTCGTCCAGGGAATCGATCGATTCCTCCCTGTGGACATCTACGTCCCGGGCTGTCCGCCACGTCCGGAACAATTGATCAAGGCGATCATGGACCTTCAAGAGAAAATCAAGAAGACCGGAACCTACAACGCTCGCGAGTTCCAGTTGCGGATCCTGCCCGATGGGCCTAATCGTTTCGACGAGGATGAGTTGGTCCGTATCCGTGAGCGAAACGGATTCAAACTCGAAGATCCCAAATACGATCCGATCCACTAAGCGCTTGGAGTTATCTCGATGGCCGAAACAACGAACGTCAAAGAACACCTCGAGTCCAAGCTTACGGGTGTATCGCTGGCTTGGTCGGAGTACCGCTCCCAGAGGCGTGTCAGTGTTCCCTCGTCGAGCATTGAAGCGGCCCTTCGAGCTCTCCGCGATGCGGGCATGGATCAACTGATCGATATCACGGCGGTGGATATGCTTGAATATCCAGGGGCCTCGGATCGCTTCGAGGTCGTCTATCTGTTGCTCAACACGACCAGTGGCGAGCGTCTGACGGTCAAAACGCACCTGAATGAACCGGATCTGAAACTCCCGTCGGCTTACCCGATTTGGATTGGTGCCGATTGGCCCGAGCGAGAAGTCTACGACATGTTCGGCATCATTTTCGAAGGCCATCCGAACTTCAAGCGATTGCTCTTGCCCGATGCTTTCGAATCGTTCCCGCTTCGCAAGGACTATCCGGTCAAAGGCCGGGGCGAGCGACACAACTTCCCCATCATCACCCGCGCGGAGAGCTAAATCAGATGCCATTGGACCTGATCGATTCGCCAGACCTGGACGCCGGATACCGCGAAGGGCTCTGGACGCTGAATTTTGGACCACAGCACCCGGCCACGCATACCACGCTTCGCTTGGTCCTGCAGCTCGACGGTGAGATGGTCATCTCGGCCGAACCCGATATCGGGTTTCTCCACAGCGGTTTTGAAAAGCTCGCTGAGGTGCTCGACTACAATCAATACGTGACGATCGTCGACCGGATGAACTACATCTCGCCGCTTGCCAACGAGATCGCATGGCACCATGCGGTCGAGGGCCTGCTGGGGATCGATCTAACACCGCGTTGCAAGTACATCCGCACGATCTTTGCCGAGCTGATGCGGATCCACGATCACTTGCTGTGCACGGGCACATGCGTCCTGGACCTGGGTGGCGCGACGGCGTTTATGTACGCCTTCAATGAGCGTGAAAAGATCTACGAGATCTGCGAGCGAGCCAGCGGCCAGCGTTTCCATACCAGCTATACCCGCGTCGGTGGACTGCTCTACGATGTGACCGATGACTGGATCAAGATGGTGCGGGATTTCTGCAAGACGTTCCCACAAGCCTATCGAGACTTTGCCGGCCTGGTGATGAAGAACCGAATCTTCGTCGAACGCACGCGTGGTGTCGGGGTCTTGAGCAAACAGGATGCGATCGCTGGTGGTGCGACCGGTCCCGTGGCTCGTGCCAGCGGTGTCGAGCGCGACCTGCGTCGCGATGAGCCTTATCTGGCCTATGATGATCTGGATTTCGACGTTTGCTGCGCCCAAGGTGGCGATTGCTACGCTCGCTTCCAAGTCCGCATGATGGAGATGCTCGAGAGCTTGAAGATCATCGAACAAGCCGTCGAGAATCTTCCCTCTGGACCTGTCTTTATCTCAGGGACCGGGAAAGAAGGTTTGCCGGACAAGACCGAGGTGTACAGAAGCATCGAAGGCTTGATCCACCACTTCGAAAACATCATGCCCAATCGTCAGATGCCTTCTCCGAAGGAATCGTTTTACGGAGCGACCGAGTCCCCCAACGGCGAACTGGGCTATTACATCGTCTCGGACGGTGACTTCAAAGCCTACCGCGCCCGGACCCGGCCACCTTCCCTGCTTCATTTTTCTCTGTTTAACCGCATGATCCAAGGCTGCATGCTCAGCGACGTTGCCGCTGTGCTCGGTAGCATCAACATCATCGCTGCGGAGTTGGATCGATGAGCGAACTGAGCGACAACGCAAAACAAACAATCGCAGAGCATCTGCCTCGTTATCCTAGCAAGCAAGCCGTGACGTTGCCGGCCCTGCATGTGGTCCAGCAAGAGCGCGGCTGTGTGAGCAACAAAGCGATGGAAGAGATCGCTGCAATCCTGGAACTCTCCCCGGCTCAAATCCACGACACCGCGTCGTTCTACGGTTTCTTTCGAACCGAGGACAATCCGCTCGGTCAAAAACGCATTTGGGTCTGCCGCTCACTGCCTTGCATGCTCCGGGGTGGTGAAGAACTCCTGGCAGCTCTTTGCGAAAAGTACGGTATTGCCCCAGGTGAAACCACCCCTGATGGCAAACTGACGATCGAACTTGCCGAATGCCTAGGGGCCTGCGACGGTGCTCCGTGCATCCTGCTCGAAGACGAACTTCATCTGCGATGCAGTCTCGAAGATGTCGAGCGCATCGCCAACGAGCCCTCACCTCCAACCAGGAAAGTCTGAAGCGAGGCTTAAGCATGAGTCAAACTGAATTCAAACCCGTATTGCTTGGGCGAGTCGGCAGACCCGATAGCCAATCGCTCGCTTCCTACCGAGCAGACGGCGGCTACGAAGCCTTGGCCAAAGCCCTGAAAATGGCCAACACCGAAGTGATCGATGTGGTCAAAAATTCGGGCCTTCGCGGTCGCGGTGGTGCAGGCTTTCCCACGGGCCTCAAGTGGACCTTTCTGCCCAAGGATGTCAATGGTCCGATCTATTTGTGCATCAACGGCGATGAGAGCGAACCTGGTACGTTCAACAATCGAGTCCTGATCGAGGAAGACCCACACCAGGTTCTCGAAGGGATCGTCATCAGTAGCTTTGCAACCCGCTCAACGACCGCTTACTTTTATCTTCGCTACGAATACGGACGATGCTATCGAACGCTCCAAAAAGCAGTCGATGAGATGTATGCGAACAATCTGCTGGGCAAGAACATCCTCGGCTCAGGCTACGACTTGGATATCTACCTGCACCGCGGTGCATGCGCGTATATCTGCGGTGAAGAAACCGGATTGATCGAGAGCCTCGAAGGCAAACGAGCTTGGCCTCGGATCAAACCACCGTTTCCGGCAATCGAAGGTGCGTTTCGTCGACCCACGGTCGTCAACAACGTCGAAACGATGGCTTGCATCCCCCACATACTCAAACACGGGACCGAGTGGTTCCAGTCGATGGGTATCCCCAAAGATCCCAACAACCCGCGGGATGCAGGTTCGTATGGGCCCAAGCTCTACTGCATCAGCGGCCATGTCAACAAGCCGGGTCTGGTCGAACTCCCGATGGGAATCACCGCGCGCGATTTGATCGACAAGCATGGTGGAGGTGTCTGGAAAGGTCGCCAAGCCAAGGCCGTGATCCCCGGTGGTTTGAGCATGGGTTTCATGACCAATGCCGAGCTCGATACTCCCCTGGACTTCAATGGCCCTGGTCGCGTCGGATGCCTGGGGCTCGGGACCGCTGCGGTCGTCGTCATCGATGACCACACGAGCATGGTCGACGTCCTTTACAACGCTTGCCGATTCTTTGCCCACGAATCCTGCGGCCAGTGCACGCCGTGCCGCGAAGGGACCGCTTGGTCGACAAAAATCCTCGAGCGAATCCGCGATGGCCGTGGCAAACTCAGCGATATCGATTTGCTGCTCGAGATCGCCAACTCGATCGGTACGATTCCTGGCACGACCATATGTGGACTTGCCGATGGTGCCGCTTGGCCGATCAAAACAGGGATCAACAAGTTCCGCGGCGAGTTTGAAGAATACATCAAGAGCGGTCGCCGTAGCCAGAGCCATGCTCTTGCCGGTGCGCACTAACCAGAGCATTTGAACAACACTTTTTGGGAAAGCAATAAAAGTGGTCAAAGTCAAAGTCAACGATATCGAAGTCGATGCAGATCCGAAAGACAACTGCATCCTAGCGGCTAGAAAAGCGGGGTTTGAAATCCCTCACTACTGCTGGCATGAATCTCTTTCGGTCGTGGCCTCCTGCCGGATGTGTCTGGTCGAAGTCGGCGAAACCAAACCCGATGGGACCGTGGCTATGGGCCCGAAACTCGTCCCGGGTTGCCAAACTCCGATCAAGGAAGGGACGGTCATCCGCACCGAATCGGCCAAGGTAAAAACCACGCAGCAGATGACGCTCGAACTGCTGCTGCTCAACCACCCCCTGGATTGCTCGATCTGCGACCAAGCTGGTGAGTGCTACCTGCAGGATTACACGTACAAGTACGGCAAGGCCCACAGCCGACTCGACGAGCCCAAGATTCAGCGGGAGGACAAGTACCACATCGGGGAGCAAATCGCTCTGTTTACCGACCGATGCGTCATGTGCACTCGCTGCGTTCGCTTCACCCGCGAAATCAGCGGTACGTCCGAACTCCAAGTCGTCGCGCGAGGGTCTCACGAAGAGATCGATGTGTTCCCAGAGACACCCTGCAACAACAAACTCGCTGGCAATGTCGTGGACCTTTGCCCCGTCGGAGCTCTTTGCAGCAAAGACTTTCTCTACAAGAAACGGGTTTGGTGGCTCAAGCATGCCGAGAGCGTCTGCACAGGTTGCTCGACAGGTTGCAGCATCCACGTCGACCAGAACGAAAACAAAGTCTATCGATTGCGACCTCGCGAGAACCCACAGGCCCAAGGCCACTTCATGTGCGACGAAGGCCGCTACGGGTTCAAGTACATCCACGATGATCGACGATTGAAGTATCCAAGGCTCAAGAACCCATCGGCCAATTCCAACACTGCGGTCGCCTCGAGCCGGCCATCGGACTTGTCGTTTGCCGACCCATGGCCCACGGTCTTGTCCGAAGCCCGCAAGCGAATTCAAACCGCGATTCAAAACGATCCGTCCGGGTTCGTCGCCGTTCTGTCCCCGCAGATGACTCTCGAAGAAGCCTACCTGCTGGCTTCCTACATCAAAGGCATCGACCCTCGAACCAAACTGACCCTCGGACCGGTCCCGGTCTCAGGAAGCGATGACCTGTATCCCAAGGGTCCCAAGGGAGAGCCCCCTGCTGCCGGGAAGGTGAAGTTTACGATTCGGGCCGAAAAGTGCCCCAACAGACTCGGCGTCGAAGCCGTCCTGCGACACTTCGAACGCTCGGTCATCCTGGCCGAATCGCTCGGAAAATCCTCCGCAAGCGCCTGGTACGTTGTCGGTGGGTACAGCGCCGGTTGGGTCAATGAAAAGCTGGACCAAGCCGTTGGCACCCCGTCGTTGCTGATCGTCCAAGACATCTTCCCCTCGCCACTAAGCGAACGAGCGGACATTGTTCTGGCGGCAGGATCTTTCGCAGAACGCGAAGGAACCTATGTCAACCATGCTGGTTTAGCACAAGCAGCCCATGCGTCGATCAGGCCACCCGAAGAGGCCCGCGCAGACGGTCGTATCCTGATGGAACTCGCTGGCCGCACCGGGCTTTTCAACGCCATGGCACTGCGCAAGGAAATCGGGACCAAAATTGCTGAGCTCTCTGCGATTGCCGTCGGGGAGCTCGGTGATTACGGCGTACGGCTTGCCAAATACGCAAATCAACCCGTTGCCGCCAAAAGCTGATTGCACTCGGAGAAACATAAAGAATGATCAATAGTCTACTCGAGTACTGGCCGGTGCTTTGGCCCACCCTCGCAGCCATCGCCGTGATCCTAGCGGTCGTCCCATTCCTGGGTCTATACATGACCTTTATCGAACGCAAAGTCGCAGCTTACGTTCAAGACCGCGTGGGTCCTAACCGCGTCGGCCCCTTCGGGCTTTTCCAAGCTGTCGCCGACGGAATCAAGATCTTCCTCAAGGAGCAACTGATTCCAGACCACGTCTACACGGCGTTGTACTTCATCGCTCCTGCGTTCAGTCTGATCACGGCCATGTTCGCTCTGGTGGTCATGCCCTTCGGACCGGTTGCTACCGATTATGCAGGTGGCTTTAGGTTCATGGTTGCCCCTGGGATCGATATCGGCATCCTGATGATGCTCGCGATCAGTTCCCTCTCGGCTTACGGGATCATCGTCGGCGGATGGGCTTCGAACAACAAGTACTCGATCTACGGCGCGATCCGCTCGTGTGCTCAGTTCATCAGCTACGAAATTCCCCTGGGGCTTTCCATCCTAGGTGTGATCGCGATTGCAGGCTCGCTGAACATCGAGCGAATCGTCGCTGTTCAGTCGGCAAGCATCCTCGATTGGAACGTCTTCTGGCAACCTGTGGCCATGCTGGTGTTCTTCACGAGCGCTTTGGCAGAGACCAACCGATTGCCGTTCGACCTTCCCGAATGCGAACAAGAGCTCGTCGGTGGTTTTCATACCGAGTACAGCGGGATCAAGTTTGTGCTTTACTTCTTGGCAGAATACACCCACATCGTCACGGTCAGCTTCCTGACAGCTCTGCTGTTCTTGGGCGGCTGGCATTTTCCGGGACTCCCAGGACCTTCAGGTGCTTCGACCCTCGTGCTGCTTTTGGGATTGCTCGTTCTGCTAGTCAAGGTGTCGTTGGTGGTGATGGTAATCATTTTGCTGCGATGGTCACTCCCGCGATTCCGATTCGACCAGCTGATGGGTCTAGCTTGGAAAGGGCTCATTCCACTTGCTCTTGCCAACCTAGTGGGTGTTGCTGTCGTGCTAACCCTGGGACTCCCAAAACATCTTCTGATCGCCACGGCGGTTCTTCCCGTCCTGGCTGCTTACTACAGCGCCACGAAGTTCAATGCTTCCATGGCGGATGAAAACATCTCGAAAAAAGGCCTCTCACCACGAGGAGCGGTGTCTTATGAGTGAGACTCAGAACAAACCGGCTAAAAAGAAAACGGTCAAGTGGGGCGATGCCCCCAAACTCAGCGTCCTCGACGCGCTGTACCTGCCCGCGATCGCTTCTGGACTGGCCACCGCGATCAAGCACGCGGTCTCCGGCAAACCGACCACTAGGCAGTACCCTGAAGTCGAGCCCGAGATCCCTCCAAATTATCGCGGTGTCCACCGACTCAATCGCGATGAAGCCGGACGGGTCAAGTGCGTGGCTTGCTACATGTGCCAAACGGCTTGCCCTGCCAATTGCATCGAGATCATCGCAGCACCTGCACCCAAGGATGATCCTCACTGGAAAGACCGGGACAAGTTCCCTGCGACCTTTACGATCGACGAACTGCGGTGCATCTACTGCGGGATGTGCGAGGAAGCTTGCCCAGTCGATGCGATCGAACTGACGAGCATCTACGACCTGACGGGTATGACCCGCGAAGAGATGATCTTCGACAAAGAAAAATTGCTGTCGGTGTTTGACGAGACGGTCAAGACGGGTCGAGACCCGGTCCGCACCAATCGAGGAAAACTAGGCCCGGCGTCGGAACTTTCACCGACTGCCAAGGACGCTCCGCCCCCCCCAGGGCGAGGCAAGTCGGGCTGATCCTAAATACCCTCAGAATTGGCAACATCCAACAGCAAAATCAATTATTCTATGAAGCGAAATAACGTAAGAGGCGAACTGTGAACCCCTTGTCCATTGATCCAAAGAACCTACCGCTGGTAAACGGCGAGCAGTTCCAAGGCAATCTCTCGCAGATCTTGTTGCTGGTGATTCTATTAGGAACCGCAGCCTATTTGCTTTTGCAACACGGTTTGGTGAAATCCAAAATGATGGCCTGGGCTGGCGGAGGCCTCTTTGCGTTCGCGGCCCTGATGGCCTTCATGTCGATCCCGATGCAACTCGAATCGGTCGTCAGAATTTGCTTCAGCATCCTAGCTGTCGCTGGCGGGGTGGCTTTCATCACCGCGCGAGAACCTGTCCATGCAGCACTGGGTTTTGCAACCGCAGTCCTCTCCGCATGCGGCGTGATGTTCATGCAATCGGCTTACTTCATCGCCGCAGCCACCATGATCGTTTACGCAGGTGCCACCATAATCATTTTCTTGTTCGTTCTGATGTTCGCTCAGAAGTCCAACCTGCAATGGTACGATGTTCAGTTGATCCGCCCAGTTATCGCAGCGGGTGTGGCAACATCCTTGCTATTTGCGATCGCTTGGAGCGTCTCTGAGCCTGGAGAAATTCTCCCGATTAAGCTCGATCTGACTCGCCCCTATAGCCTAGCCGCACCCGGCAGCGCGCCCGGTCAAGCACTCCCGCCAGTTCCCGAATCGACGATGAGCCAAGCTCAACTATCGGAGTTTGTCCCAGCCAAAACCTCTGGACTGGGACGCTCGATGTTTACGGACTATCTGCTCGCCATCGAATTGGCTGGCACGGTCCTTCTGGTCGCGACGATCGGAGCCATCGTCTTGGCACAGAACCCAGAAAGGGACCCGTCGTGAACCATTCCGAAGTCCAAAACTTGCTGCTCCTAGGAGGCATCCTGTTTGCCATCGGGCTCATCGGGTTCCTAACCCGACGCTCGATCATCCTGATGTTTCTGTCCTTGGAAACCATGCTCTCTGGTGTGAGCATCAACCTGATCGCTTTTTCTAGGTTCCATCAAAACTACCAAGGCCAGATCCTATCGGTCATGGTCCTGACAATCGCGGCTTGCGAAGCTGCCATCGCCCTTGCGATGGTCGTCTCGCTCTACCGCCGCAAAGCAACCCTGGATGTTCAAGCTTGGGATGAGCTCAGCGAGACGATCCTTCCGAAGGAACCCGAAGGTGATTACATCGGAATGGAGCACCTAGAGACCTATCCGAAATTGTCCCCCGCCGGTTTGGATCCGCGAGATCAGCCGATGCCGAGCTCTTTTCAAGCCAACCCCAATCAACCAACGTCGGAACTAGATCACAAAACCTCTCCCATTGTGTCGGAGGTAAATCAGCGTGGCTAACTTGGATTCTATCATTTGGATCGTACCGATCGCTCCCCTGATCGGTTGCATCGTCTGTGCGGTCATGTCGTTTCGTGGTGACAAGCACAACGCGCATGTGCCTGCGATCCTGTCGCTAGTCGTTTCGGCACTCTGCGCTCTGCTAGTACTCGTGCAGTGGGATTCTCAAGCAACGAGCGCTGGCTACGAAATTGCAGAGGGTTATCGCTACCTGCAAATTGGTAACGTCAACCTCAACCTCTCGTTGAGGGTCGACACGCTCTGCTTGACGCTCCTGTCGGTTGTCACCTCGATTTCGGCGATGATCGCGATTTACTCCAAAGGCTACATGCATGACGACCCGGGGTATGCGCGTTATTTTGCAGTTTTCTGCGGGTTCGTCTTCTCGATGACGATGTTGGTTCTTTCCCACAACCTGCTGATGATGTATGCGTTTTGGGAAGGTGTTGGAACTTGCAGTTACCTGCTGATCGGCTATTGGTTCCGAAAGCCTTCGGCGGCCCGAGCAGCGACCAAAGCATTCTTGGTCAATCGCGTCGCAGATACTGCGTTCCTCTTCGGAATCCTGATGCTCGCCTACGCGATCGGACATACCGATGTTGGAACTACCCAAAGCTGGTTCTCGCGGCTGGACTTCCAAAACATTTTCAATGCCGCTCCGGTGTTGGCAGAAAAGCATTCTGGATTGCTATCGCTTATCGCACTGCTGCTGATGATCGGGGCGATTGGAAAATCGGCTCAGTTCCCATTCCACGTATGGTTGCCTGATGCGATGGAGGGCCCTACGCCGGTCTCGGCATTGATCCACGCGGCGACGATGGTTACCGCGGGCGTTTACCTGATGGCTCGCTTGGCGCCCCTAACGGAGCTGACCCCCTCGGTTCTGATCACCGTCGCTTGGCTCGGTGGAATCACCTCGTTGATCGCTGCGGTCATGGCCCTTTACCAGGACGATCTGAAACGCGTTTTGGCTTACTCGACCGTCAGCCAACTCGGGTATCTGTTCATGGCCTTGGGAGCCGGTGCAGTCAAGGACCTGATGACCGTTGCAGTCGTCGCGGCGATGTTCCACTTGGTCACTCACGCGTTTTTCAAAGCATTGCTTTTCCTTTCGGCGGGCAACGTGATGCATGCGATGGGAGATGTCATCGACACGCGAGAGTTTTCCGGTCTGAAAAGGGTACTGCCCAAGACCAATATTCTTTTTGCCATCGGAGCCGCAGCCCTTGCCGGCGTTCCACTGCTTGCAGGTTTCTTCAGCAAAGACAGCGTGCTGGCTGTGCTCTTGGATGCAAGCTCCGACACCATGATCGGTTCGCACTTTGCGGCCTTGCTAGGAATCGGTTTTCTGACGGCACTGCTCACAGCGATTTACACGTCTAAGGCCTACTTCAGGACCTTCCATGGCCCTGAAAAAATCCCAGCGGCAGCAGGTCATCATCCCCATGATGCTTCGAACGTGATGCTAGCTCCGATGGCCGTTTTAGCCGTCGGTGCACTGGTCGCCGGGGGGCTTTTGGGACCGACCGGTAAGATCTCCGAGTACCTCTCCAAGACGCCGCTCTTGCATCCTCACGAACATGCCGAGCCGATGTGGCTGTTGGTTGCCTCGTCGATCATCGCCCTGGCTGGGATCTTTGTCGGCTACACGATAAGTCAAAAACCAGCACCCGCCGCCGGGCTCCTCAAGAGCCTTGCGGATTTCGGTCGCAATCGACTCTACATCGATTGGCTTTATAACGTCGCGATCGTCCAGCCGATGCTCTCGATCGCTCAGTTTCTGGAATGGATCGATACGAACATCATCGGCGCGGTTACCGATGCCATAGCAGGACTCCCCAGGCTCTTGGGTATGGCCGGACAGCGGCTCCAAACCGGACGAGTCCCCGCCTATAGCCTGCTGACGGCTTTAGGAATCGCAGCGGTTGCTATTTGGATTGTCACGAGAGCAAGTTGGTAGTCATGAGCATTTTGATCCCCTTACTGATCCTTGTTCCCCTGGCCTGTGCCTTGGTGATCTTCTTTTCCGGACCGCGCGCCAAAGCGATGGCCCCATTTGGAATCCTCGCCGCAGGACTGACGCTGCTTCTGAGCATCGGGCTGTGCTTCGAGGTCTACCAAACCCCTTCGAAACTCACCGGAGTGCCCGGGACGATTGAACCGACAATTGAACCCAAAGTGACGTTCATCTCCGAGTCGCTGCGTTTCGTCCTGCCGATTTCAGTAGGCGGTCAACCGATCGATTGGCAGCTCTCCTACGGTGCCGATGGAATCTCTGCCCTGATGGTCCTGCTCACCGGTATCGTCGGTTTCTTTACCGTCTGGTTGGCACACAGCCAAATCAAAACCCGAACCGAGACATACATCGCGCTACTGCTCGTGACGATCTCGATGCTCATGGGCGTATTCCTGGCCATGGATCTGCTTTCGTTCTATATTTTCTTCGAAGCGGTCCTGATCCCTCTGATCCTCTTGATCCATGGTTGGGGCGATGGAAAGAACCCGCAAGCCGCCTCGAAGCGATTCTTGCTCTTTACGTTGGCCGGTAGCATCCCGATGGTCGTCGGACTGATTTCTTTGGCCATGTCGCCACTTGCCAACGGCCAACCATCGACCGTCGCATTCAGCGAACTTTCCAAGATAGCATCCCAAACCGTTGCGAGCGGTATTCCGATAGGGACCAAAGACACATGGGCTGTCTGGCTGCTGCTCTTGGGATTCGGGATCAAGCTCGCCATTCTTCCGCTCCATACCTGGCTCCCGATGACCTACGCGGCAGCTCACCCAAACACGACCTCGCTGGTCGCCTCGGTGGTGGCCAAGCTCGGTCTTTATGGCATCCTCAGGATCGTGATACCATTGACTCCTGAAGCCCTTTCGATCGAGGCTCAGATGATCATCGGGACCCTAGGGGCGATAGTGATCGTCTATGGAGCGCTTGTAGCTCTTGCGAAAGACAACTTGCGTGAGGTCCTGGCCTTCAGCTCCCTGTCCCACGTGGGCTTTATCACCCTGGGGCTTATGAGCCTGACGCGAGAAGGGCTCGGGGGCGCCGCGCTGCAAATGTTCAATCACGGACTGATCACCGCTGCGATGTTCTGGATCCTCTCGATGCTCGAACAACGACACGGTCCGATCAGCCTCAAGAGCGAGGACCGCGGACTGGCGGCCCAGTATCCCAAGCTAGCCGTGTTGCTGGTGTTCTTTACCTTGGCAGGTGCCGGCCTCCCAGGCCTCAATGGCTTCGTGGGCGAATTGCTGACCATGTCGGGCATGATGCGAGTCTGTGCGACCCTCGTGGCGATCGCCGTTTTAGGAACCGTCCTTGGAGCGTGGTATGGCCTGCGTATCGTCCAACGATTGCTCTTTGGTAGCGATGGCCCAAGGCTCCATGCACACCATCGGCCGTTGACGGGTGCTGACCTGAGCGTCAATGAATGGGTTCCCCTCGTGACGGTCGCCATCCTGTGTCTTTACATTGGTCTGTTCCCGATGCGTACGATGAAGCTCTTTCAGCCCGATACCGACCGATTGGCCAGGGTGGTCGAACCGGTTTCCAAGCAGGTGCATCGCGACATGGATACCCTAGCGGTTCAACCAACGAACCCTTAGTTCAACAGCAAATCGAAATCAGCAAAACGAAAATCAGCGAGATCTAATCGTGGACTTGATTCAAATCACCAAAGCCGCCGTCGGTCACCTGACCCCCGAGATCCTGCTCCTCATCGGCGGGACCTTGGTCATGTGCGCCTCGGTGCTGACCGGCAAGCCCCTGCGGCAGGATCTTCATACGGAGCGAAACAACTTCGCGGTTGCCTCGCTGCTGTGCTTGCTCGCAGCCATGGCAGTTCGCTACTGGCAAGGCGTTCCAACTGTCTCTGATGAAGACATCGGCCTGTTCCGCTTCGATGCTTCGGCCCTAGCTGCCGAACGACTGACGTTTCTGGGCGGTCTGATCCTGATCCTCATGTCCTGGTCCACGGCACCCAAGGGTCGATTGGCAGAGTACTACGGCTGCTTGCTGATTATCCTGGCGGCAATTCCAATCGTCGGTGCCTCGAACGATCTGGTTTCGATGTTTCTAGGATTGGAGCTTGTGAGCATCCCGACCTACATCCTTTTGGGGATCGTCAAGTCGGACAACTCGGGTGCCGAGGCGACCCTCAAGTACTTCCTACTGAGCGCATTTGCTTCGTGCTTTTTCCTCTTGGGAATTAGCTACCTGTACGGATTCTGTGGCTCGACGAATCTGTCGGTCATCCAAGGATCGTTTGGCGAGGGCAAGCGACTGATGGCCTTGGGATTGCTCCTAGCGATCTGCGGATTGTCGTTTCGAATCACTGCCGTTCCGTTCCATTTTTATGCTCCCGATGTCTTCGAGGGAACCAGCGTGACGATGGCCGGAGCGATGAGTTACCTACCCAAGGTGGCAGGTTTCGTCGCACTGATTCGGTTGATTGGGGCCGGCACGCTGAGCCCGGGTGCAAGTGCTGTGGTGATCCCGGTTCTGCTCGGGTGTGCGGCTCTGACGATGTGCGTTGGAAACCTGCTGGCGCTCGCACAGAACAATCTTCGACGCATGATGGCCTACTCGAGCGTCGCGCATACGGGTTATCTGCTCTTGGCATTTGTTGCATTGATTCGCCAAGACGCCAGTCCTGGCGTGATGTTCTCCTACTTGGCCGCTTACGCAGCCATGACCTTAGGCCTGTTTGCATGCCTTGGTGAGATCGAGGCAGCCGGGGGCAAGTCCCATTTGATTGGGGATCTGGCCGGCATGTTTCAACGTAGACCTGCCGCTTCGATCGGGCTAACCGTTGCCCTCATCAGCTTGATCGGTTTGCCGTTTACGGCTGGTTTTTGGGCCAAGTTCATGGTGTTTGTCGGGACTGTGGCAGACCGGCGGGTCGATTCGATCAGCATGCTCATGGGTGCCTTGATGGCCATCAACGCAGTGATTGCAGCCGGATACTACTGGCGGATCCTCAGCACGATCTACTCCAAGAGCGAGTCGAATGTGCCATTGCGAGTGTTTCGACCGAGTCTATTTTTCGCTTACACGATTTGCACCGTTTTGACGATTCTTTGGTTCTTTGTCCCATCGGCCATGTAATGCGTTGGGCCTTTGTCGGAATCGGTCGCGTTACTCACCGCATGGTCGAAGCCGTTCGGGCCGCAGGGCACGAGGTGACGCTAGCTGCCGGTCGGGACGCGAAAAAGCTTCGGGATTGGCAAGACCGATTCGGAGTTTCGCAAGTGACCACCGACTTGCATGCGGCTTGTGAGTCCAATCAAGTCGACGCAGTATACATTGCGTTGCCCCCATCGCTTCATGCCGAATATGCGATTCGGTCCCTCGAGGCTGGCAAAAGAGTGCTGTGCGAGAAAGCGCTGAGCGTGACGTTGGACCAAGCCGAGGAGATCCGCCAAGCGGTCCTTCGGACGAAGATGCCGCTGGTCCATGCCACAGCCTTTCCACATCATCCACGCTCGCAGGCGATGCGCGAGGTGATCCTCAGCGGTGAGCTCGGGGAGATCTGCCGCGTGAGTGTGGCTTGTAGCGTTGGCGGCATCCTAGAGCGTCAAGACCATCGCGGCGACGCGAGTCTCGGCGGCGGATGCTTGCTCGATCTGGGTTGGTACTGCGTTTACTCGACCCTTTGGTTGACCGGGTTTCGGCCAACGCAGATCAAGTCGATCGGCACGCGAGTCTGTGCAGAGCCAACCTCGGCATGGTACCAAGTTCAAACGCTTGCGAAACTCCAGGCCGGTGCTGCAAAGAGTCCCCAGGCACATCGCTCCCTAGTAGCTAGCTGGGATTGTGGGTACGAGGCCGCAGGCCGCAAGTGGATCGAGATAGCCGGGACCAAGGCATCGGTCATTTGCGATGACTTTTTAAGGCCCTGGGATGTGGAAAAGCCCCGTTTTTGGGTGCATGGATCCGACGGCAAGGCCCGTGCTCAACTCGACGGCGTTGGCGTATTTCAAGAGGCTCAGATGGTCCGATCGGTCCAGACCGCTTCGTTTGAAGAATCGCTCGATGGCTTGTCGTTAGCGATCGAGACCCAATCGATCTTGTCCAAAATCGATGCTTCGCTCGAAGATTAGTTAGCGATGCGCGGTTTGTTGGCGGATCACCGGAATGATGCTTGCCACAGCGCATAGGATGGTCGCGACCAGTAGCGTCAGGCTCCCGGAGTCGAATTCAAAACGATCAAGGCCTGCGAAGGTTTGGTAGAGAGCATACAGAAGCCAGCAGACATGCGCGGCGGCCAAGCAGTGGATGATTCTGGCTCCTTGATGGATATTGAATCGATCGGCAAGCCAAGCGACCAGAGCGAGGGTTTGGATCGCATGCAGCGCTGCGCCGTGAGGGAATTTCAGCACGCCTCGAGTTTTCCAGTGCGTCGGGCTGAGTCCTTGGGCCAGTTGGTATTGGCCGATCCAGGTGATTGCATAACCTGCAAGTGCCGAGAGGCACAGGAGGAGCATTCCCCAGCGGACAGCCCAAGCGATTGCGTTGGAGGGAGCGTGAAGAATGTTTCGGGACCAGGAGCGATACGTGATCTGAAAGATCGCCAGGACTGCGATCGAGATCAGCAGGAGCATGGCCAGTTCGATCAAGCCATTGAGAGGACCGTTGTGATTGAAGTGGCTCAGCTGCTTGCGCCAGGTCTGGAGGGTGATCAAAAAGACTTCGAGGACGAGGGTTACGCAGAGAGTTCTTCTGAGTTGATCGTCGTACTTGGAGGGTTGCAGATAGGAGTTTGCCCAGAGGCATGACCAGAGGGTAACACCGGTCGAGAGGCCAAAGAGGGTAGCTTTTCGAAACGAGAGGGGATCATCCCAGTCGCGATCCATAACCAGGAACAAGCCCGCGTGCAGCAGGCCGCTTGCGATGAGCGCAAGGACGCATGCTGCTTCGAGTTTCGACTTC
Source organism: uncultured Pirellula sp. (assembly GCA_903837255.1). Classification (GTDB taxonomy): domain Bacteria; phylum Planctomycetota; class Planctomycetia; order Pirellulales; family Pirellulaceae; genus JBKCUI01. Next base: position 21,689 of record CAILTZ010000162.1, read on the forward strand.
AGTCCTGGTAGCATATCTCCCTTTTTGAACGTTCCAGTCGCGTTGCCCGTATTGAGCTGCCAGCATTGTAGTCGCTGCCAGCATTGAGCTGCCAGCATTGTAGTCGCTGGCGATGCCCAGCACACCGTCTAAAGCGATCTAGAGTCGTGAGCTTGTCAATGTTTTCACCGCGTGGAGTCGTACAGCGCGTACGACGGACTTCCAGTCCGTCGGCCAAATCGCACAGCCCGTACGACGGACTTCCAGTCCGTCGTACAAGGCGGCCTCCAGCAACCGCCTTTCTGCGTGTGCAACATCGGATTCCACCAAGGACACCATCGCTCCCAGCACCACAACCGCTCACAGACACCAATATTCGCTAAAAAAGAACCACTCAAAACCGCTTGGCCCCCCTTCGCCGCCAGGGCTTTGGCAGGGGGAGCAAGGGGCGGGGGGGACCGCTTATAGGATCGGCGTGCATGAAGACAGGACCGCTGATGGACGCTAATATTCGCTGATATAGAACTAC
>CAILTZ010000163.1 GCA_903837255.1 uncultured Pirellula sp.
CTCCATGTCGGCTTCGAGGCGTTCAAGCTTGCTGCTCGCGCCGGTCACCGGGTCAAAATTGCAAATCTGCTTGAGCCGCAGCACCAGTTCGAAAACATGCTGAACCGTGACCGATTCACCCAGGTCTGCAAGATGAACAACTCCTTCCTCTTCGGCAGCCTTGTAGCTGGCTCGCTGCTCGGGAGTCAAATCCAGGTCTGCATTGCGATAGAGCCTAGGGGGCATGTCTTTGAGAACTTTGTCCTTGGTTCGGCGCAGGATGTGGTCGCGTGTGGCATGGCCCAATGACTTCAGATGCATATCATCCCGGAGATGCCCGGGTGAGAGGAACTCAAAGATGCTCACGAGATCTTCCACCGAGTTCTCGATCGGTGTACCGGTCAGAGCCCAGGACCGGCCACGAGGGATCGAACGGACGACCTCACTGGTCGTGCTGTTGCGATTCTTGATCCGCTGAGCTTCATCCAAAAGAACCAGATCGAAGTACAGCGAGCCATCGTCGATGACCGCAGAGTCCTTGAGCATCAGCTCGTAGTTGGCAATCTTGACAGGGGCCTGTGGATTGGACCATACCCAAGCTCGTTTGTTCGAATCGCCTTGAATCACTGCGATCGGAATCTCTGGAGCCCATTGCCGAAACTCTCGCATCCAATTGGTGACCAATGGTTTTGGACAGACCAATAGCGCGTTTCGGATTTCGCCCGAAAGCAGCAGCATGCGGATGGCTGTAATCGCTTGCATCGTCTTGCCTAAACCCATCTCGTCGGCAAGGATCGCCGAGGACCTCGCGTAGAGAAAAGCAATACCGTCCATCTGATACGGAAACGGTTGGAAGGGAAAAGTCAACTTGGCATTTTGGACGATCGACTCCAGAGGAGGTTGTAGGACGTAGTAAAGTCGGTCCTCTAACCGAATCAAATTGCGTGGAGGTGTCAGCCGAGTCTTTTTGCCCGAATCCTTGGGCGGCTGATCATCCGCTTGCGCATTGTCTTGATCGCTCGATTCCTCCGCGTCAGCTTCGCCAGACTTTGGCTTTGCTTCGTCCCCCGCTTGGCCTGCCAAGGGCCATTTGACGGTCCAATGAGGTGATTCCGGGAACGAAAAACCGATGGTCTTGGGCAGGGGATGCGCAAGCTGAATCGCGAGGACCTTGGGTGGCTGGCAAGCGACCAAGCCAGATAGTTCGCCCCCCGGGAGCGAATGCATTCTCGGGAGCATTTCTACATGCAGCGTCTCTGGCCATTTGTCATTTGGCCAAATGCCATCTGGCGGGAGCAACCTGTGTTGCATCCCACTGGGCGAGAATTCTGGCGAGTCGTAGTACTCCGACCAAATCTCGGGCGGGCTGTTCTCGGGGGGGAATGTCGCTATTAGATCGTCCATGATTAAGCCACCTTGGCCCGTGGATGCGCTTCGGATAGGGCTTCGACGATCCTCTCAAATGGCTCTTGCAAATCCAGCTCGATGGTATGGGACTCGATCATCCAATCGACCAGTTCCAAGTCGGTGCGATACGACTCCAGGCAGCCCAACATATAGCGGTCTGTAGACCTGTGCGCGTACTGGTTCTCATTGCGCCGAAAGCTCGGACTCTCAAACCCGTGCTCGTAGGAAGGCCCTGAGGTGGCCCCCGAGCCTGAACCAACTTGATTTACCGAGACGCACAAGATCGGTATGTCGATCCATTGCCGAACGCACAGCGCGGCCGGCGAGTCGACTAAAACCATGTGCGGCTGAATCTTGGCTCGCGAAAGCAAGGCCCGAGAGATCTGTTCGCCACAGAGGAACTCCTGGAGCGTCGGGCCGAAGAGGATTGTCTGAGCCCGAGTCGGTTGGACCGGGACCGTGCAATGGAACTCCAAAGGGCGGGCAACGCTGTTGACCAATAGATACCCACCGAAATAGCCTTGGTCGAGCCGGTACCGGACCGAGACAAAACCCAGAGATTTCTGCGACAAGCCGTTGTCTGATGCCATGCGTCTATGATGTCAATCTTGCGAAACTGTCTACCATCGGTGGATAGGACCCTAGCCTAGCTTCGACGCGCCAAGCTGGATCGCTCCAGACATCGCCCCCCAAGCCGACTTGTCGACACAAATTCGCCAAATTAACAATTCGGTGGTTCCGAAAACTCGACTTTTCAGCACCCACGAGGATATACTGAACATTCGGTGTCGAATCGGGCGATCTCCAGCTTGTTTCACTCCCTCGAGCCCTTTTGCAAGCAAATCACGATGTCTAGCGACCCAGGACCTTTTTCCCCAATCTTTTCGATCAACGTGTCGGCCGATGGGGCCAATGCCCAGAACGCTCCGGCTCCGCCCCCGGCTGCGCCGCATGGAAATCGTAGCCTGGATGTCGGGACTGCCCTGATTGCTCTGATGCGGCAGATGGTCGATGCCCAAAACCGTCAGAACCAGATGATCGAGCAGTTGCTGCAGATCAATCGCCAAGTCTTGCAGAACACCCAGCAAGCCAACTCGCAGCGTCAAAACGAAATGAACCAGTGGCGAAATGCTCACCCTGAACTGGTCCAAGCCTGCCGAAGTTCTTTAGAGACCCTCTCAGCGGTTCAAACCGACTTTCTTGCGAAGATGACCTCGGAGGTCCAGGATTCGCAGGAAGAACTCGTCGATAGCGAATACATGTTCGCTGACTTTCTAGACCGCTATGGACCCAGGATGGCGCACCTGAACGGGATCCTTCAGATCCTCAATCACTTGGTCGGATAAGCATGGAATCTCTCGAAAGCAAACTTCAAAGCCTCGGCTGGCAACTCCCTCCTGCCCCCAAACCCGTAGGACTATACAAACCGGTCTTGATCGTTGGCAATTTGGCCTATGTATCTGGTCACGGTCCGCTCAAGTCCGATGGATCGCTCATGCTAGGCCGCGTCGGCGATGAGCTTGATGTTGCGGGCGGACAAGCGGCAGCCAAACAGACCGCGCTGGCGATGCTCGCTACGCTTCGCAATGAACTTGCGAGCCTCGACCGACTCGTACGCATCGTCAAGACGCTCGGACTGGTCCGTTGCACAGACGACTTTGGCCAGAGCCCTCTTGTGATCAATGGTTTTAGCCAAGTCTTTGTTGACCTATTGGGTAGCGATCTTGGGATTGGAGTCCGAAGCGCCCTTGGGACCAATTCACTTCCCAACGGGATGGCCGTGGAGGTCGAAGCGATATTCGAGATCAAGCCCTGATGAGCGATAGACAAACCCTAAGTTTTTTGTCCAAGACGCTCCAGCGAGCTGGATTGCATCCGAAGACCAAGTACGGCCAAAATTTTCTCATCGACCTGAACTTGCTCGATATCCTCGTCCGGGGAGCGGAGCTTGGTCCAAGCGACGTTGTCTTGGAAATCGGTACAGGGATGGGTTCGCTGACCAAGACGCTTGCAACGCGGGCAGGGTATGTCATTACTGTCGAGGTCGATCGAGATCTACAAGCGATTGCGGCTCGGGAGCTGGCCAAGTTTCCTAACGTGCGAATGCTGTGCTGCGATGCGCTTCGCAACAAGAACCACTTGCGTGTCGAGGTCCTCGATGCAGTCCGCGAGGCGATGAGCGCGTTTCCCGGAGCAAAATTCAAGCTTGTCGCGAATCTTCCCTACAACGTCGCTACGCCGATCATCAGCAACTTGCTCAACGAAACACCGCTGGTTGAAAGGATGGTCGTGACGATCCAAAAGGAGCTCGGGGAACGAATCATCGCTCCGGCGTCCTGCAAGGATTACAGCGCCCTTTCGATATGGATGCAGTCGCAATGCGATTGTGAGATTTTGAGGCTATTGCCACCGAGTGCATTTTGGCCAAGGCCAAACGTCGACTCAGCGATCTTGCGAATTGTTCCGAATGCGACTAAGCGTGCTCGGATCGTGGACTTGGAATTTTTCCACACGCGTCTTCGGGCGATGTTTTTGCATCGGCGAAAATTCCTGAGAAGTCAATTGATCTCTGCCATGCAAGAGCTGCTGACCAAAGAGCAGGTTGACGCGGTGCTTGTCGAGCAAAAGCTCGAAGCCAATTTACGAGCCGAGCAGTTATCTGTCGAGCAGATGATCGAGCTGATCGAGGCTTGTCGCCTGCAATCTCAGAAACAATAGCCGCAGACCGCGCCATTTAGATCCGCTTGAACATTTTGTCGAGCTGTTCTCGGGAAAAGAATAGGGCCGTAGGACGGCCGTGCGGGCAATGATGGGTGTCGTGATACAGATCGCGCTGCTCGAGCAGCGCAGAGATCTCCGAATCGCTCAGCCGATCACCCGCCTTGATCGCCGCCTTGCACGCCATCATATTCATCAGCTCATCGAGGACATCCTGAGCATTGACCTTCTTGCCCCCGGACATCAGGGCCTCGAGGACCTGCCTGAGCATCTCCTCAGGGGCGCGTTTGGACAAGATCGATGGATAGGCATTCAAAACAATCATGTCACCGCCAAACGACTCGATCTCAAAACCGATCTCGGCGAGCATCTCTTTGGACTCCAGGGCCATGACCGACTCGGCAGGGGTCAGCTGAACCGTAGCCGGAACAAGCATCCGCTGGCGATCCAACGACTTTGAAAGAACCTTGGTCTTGATCTGCTCGAACAAAATCCGTTCATGCAGCGCATGCTGGTCGATGATCACCATCCCGGCTTCGTCCTGGGTGACCAAGTACCGATTGTGGATCTGAAAACCTACGGCGGGTGTCGAGCCGATCAACTCCTGTGCATCGAGTGGCTTGGGCGAAAAATCGATCGAATCCAAAAGGGGATCTCTCGCACTATTGCTCGTAGGGCAGATCGCAGTGGGCGGCGTTGCAGGCTGCACCGGTAAACCGGATCGAAACGGATCGGTCGGAAACCCCGACTCTGGGAAAGGTCTAAACGTTGGAACGCTCTGCTGGGATCGCGCCCAATCCATCAGGGCCGTATTCGATCCAGCGGAGGTATTTCCAGAGGAAGATAAATTCCGATTTGGCGTTAGAGGATGGGGGATCGGCTCGCTAGGCGATGGAATTCCAAGCCCTACGTCGCGGGCCTTGGCCACAAGATTCGAGGTCAAGAATCGATGACGGATCGTATGGAGCAACCGACTGTAGATCGCCCCGCTGTCTTCAAAGCGGACCTCGACCTTTGTCGGATGCACATTGACATCCACGGTCTTTGGGTCGATCTCCATCTGCAAAAAACAAACCGGCATGCGACCGACCATCAGCAGGCCGCGATAAGCCTCCGAGAGCGCGTGCTGCAAAGCCCGGTCGCGGATGTACCGACCGTTGAGAAACAGATACTGCATGCGGTTGTTGCTGCGCGAAACACTCGGATCGGTCACATAGCCCCGCACCTTGACCTTGTCGTCGTCATGCTCGACAGAGATCAGTGCATCGGCGATCTCGTCTCCAAAAAACGCCCGAATCCGATCCGCCCATCGGCTCGTCGGAGCCAGTTCGTATTGGACCCGATCGTTGCTGCTCAGGATCATTTGCACGTTGGGATACGCCAAAGCCACCCGAGTGAAGGCTTCGACCACATGCCCCATCTCGGTCGAAGGCGTCTTCATGAACTTGCGCCGCACCGGAGTGTTGAAAAACAAATGCCGGACCTCAATCGTCGTCCCGACACTCATTGCACAAGGCTTGATCGGCTCGCGCTCGGGACCTTGGGTCCGAAGCTCATATCCACTATCGCTCGAGGCGATGCGACTCCGGAGCGTCAAGTGGCTGATCTCGGCGATCGAGGCCAGAGCCTCACCACGAAAACCCAAGGTCCTGACGTCGAAAAGA
>CAILTZ010000164.1 GCA_903837255.1 uncultured Pirellula sp.
GATCTCCATAAGTTCGCTTGTGGATTTCTCGTTGGCGAAGTAGTGGGTATCACCGATCGCGAAGAATCGCACCGCATCATCGCGCCCATCGGGATTGGACGAGTCAACCGATTTTTCCTGTGCTAGCCCCAGGGTGCAACCTGCAGCCACGCAAGTGCCTGCCGACAGGAAATGCCGACGGTCGAATCGGTTTGCGATTGGAAGGGTCGAATCGTTTCGGAGCATTTTTTCAGGGAAAACTATTAGAGTTTGCTTTGTTTTGGAATAGCTATGAAGGCAGTTAGCAAGCCTATGCCGAGAACGATTGCGGCCAGAAAGAAGGGAGCTCCGGGAAGATAAAAACCGCCATCAGGATCGATGGTGGTTCGGAACACCGTTGTGAATAATATTGGACCGATCATGCCTGCGATGCCATTGAGCGAGCTATTCGCACCCGACAATTGGCCTTGGGTTGATGGGTCCATCCGTTTGGACATCAGTCCCTGGATCGCCGCGCTGAAGAAACCCATGGTGCAAAAAAGCACCGTCGAGGCCATGAACATCGAGCCGTTGTTGACGATACCATAAGCCGTAAAGCCGATGATACCGCCGATCAAGCCGATGAAGACCATCATCCTTTCGCCTAGGATTCCGATCAGAGGACGAATAAGTACGCCTTGGACGATGAAGTTCAGGATCCCGACAATCGCGAGCGCTCGGCCAACCTGGCCGGGAGTCCATTGGAAACGCGAGTCGGTATACAGGACAAAGACGCTGCTGAAGACGCTGTGAGCGAGTTGATAAGTAAACAAGCTGATGGCCATTGGGAGCAATCCCGGAACGGATCGGAGCAGATTCAAGGATCCTTGAGGGTTGGCTCGCGACCAGCGAAACGGTTTGCGGACCTCTTTGGGGAGGGACTCAGGCAGTACGAAAAAACCGTAGCAAGCGTTTGCGAGAGTCAATCCGGCGGCGACCCAGAAAGGATAACGCAGCCCGATATCCCCTAGGTACCCACCCAGGGCCGGGCCGAGGATGAATCCAAGACCGAACGTGGCACCGTAGATCCCGTAAGCAGCCGAGCGTTTGTCGGGCGGCGTGACATCGGCGATGTAGGCGCTAGCGGTAGAAAAACTCGCAGCAGTGATCCCGGTAAGTATCCGGCCAATGAACAGCCAAGTAAGGTTTGGGGCTAGGGCCATGATGATGTAATCGATGCCTAGTCCGAAAGCCGAGAGCAATAGAACCGGCCGTCTGCCGAATCGATCCGACAGCGCTCCCATCAGTGGCGAGGAAAAGAACTGCATGAAAGCCCAAATCGTTCCAAACCATCCGACATAGCTCGCCGCATCGATGGGGTTGTTTCCTGCAAGCTCCTTGACCAATTTCGCAGTGATTGGGATGACTAGCCCCAGAGATAGCACATCCATCAAAACGGTGATGAGGATGAAGGCGAGCCCGGCTTTTGTCGCCGTTTGACCAAGCACAGGACGCAATTGGAGAACCTCAGAGTGGGGAATCAAGACTCGGCGCGTACCGATTACAACATACCGTCTGATATTCTAGTCCATCGAAGAGGATCCAAAAGAGCACAACACCTCTTTGGAGAGCTTTTCAACCCACTGTTTTCAGGGGCTACTACTCGAATTTGTCGGCTTTTGCTAGTTGCTTTTCAATCCGTCGTATTGCTTTGCGCATCTCGGGCAGTTTGCCGAGCGTCGCGAACACCTGAGCTTGTTCGAAATGGGGCAGAGCAGGGCTTCCGAGCATGATTTGATCCGACGCGACGTTGGAAGCGATTCCCGCTTGAGCGCCGACCTGAACTCGATCTCCGATCTGAACATGATCCTTAACGCCGACCTGGCCGGCTAGCACCACATAGTCGCCTGTGCTGCTGCTGCCTGCAATGCCGACGTGGGCGCAGATCAAATTGTGCTTGCCAATCGTGCAGTTGTGTGCGATTTGGACCAAGTTATCGATTTTAGTACCGGCTCCTATTCGGGTCACGCCGTAGGTCCCCCGATCGATGGTGCTGTTTGCACCGACCTCGACATCGTCTTCGATCTCGACCCATCCGAGCTGCGAGGTTGGGTGATGCTGACCATTGACCAACTTGTATCCAAAGCCATGGGCACC
>CAILTZ010000165.1 GCA_903837255.1 uncultured Pirellula sp.
CCGACATGGCGTTGGATGCCGGAGGAATGCACTATAGGTTTGCTCCCTTCAATGGTTGGTATTTGGATTGCGAGATTGCTGCGAGGAATCTAACCGACACGAATCGCTACAATTTGTTGCCCGAGATTGCCGAAGCGATGGGTTTGGACATATCGAATGACCGAACGCTTTGGCGGGACAAAGCCATGCTGATGCTTCACGAAGCCGTTTTGCACTCGTACGATCGGGCTGGGGTTAAGATGGCCGATCATCACAATGTGTGCCACGAGTTTTTGGAGTTTTGTAGAAACGAGCAAGTTGCCGGCAGGGAGCCATACGGCAAGTGGATGTGGCTGGTTCCGCCCTTTTCGTCATCCGCGACTCCGCTGTACCAGGAGCCGTTTCGCGATGTGTCAATCAAGCCTGCTTATCGGTATCAGAAGGCTGTTTGGGAGGAGACTTGATTTGTTGGGTAGCCTTAGAGCGATGCTAGCATTTTCGCTAGTTTAGTTGTCGCGAGGTTTTGCAAGTTGAGATTCTGCTATTTACCCAAATTGACTACCTGTGCTATGGTTCCTACTTGTTGTAATTGATTGGCAAGAGGGATTCACGGAGGAGTCTAGGCCATGCATTTGGTTCGTTTGGATATCGACAAGAAAAACGCAGCTTCGCAGTACCATGTTGGTCCGTTGGGAGCGGGTTTGAATGCTGTATATACGCCGTTGGTGGCAAACAGCACGTTATTGACTCGATTCACGAAGAGTTTGCTTTTTCGTGGCCAGACGCTTGGAGAGTTAGACGATTCGGAGTTTGCTTCGATCGATGGATCTGTGACTTGGGTGGATGCCTCTGGACATCTTCGGATGCTCGATTGCGTTGGGGGCAAGCCGTTATTTGCTCAGATTTCAGCACAATCCTCCAGCACTGCGGGGATGATTTATCAGGAGGATGACGAGCGAGTGCGTGGAGTTGGGAACATGTTTTGGGAGGGGGAGTCCAGCGATGGCCGTTGGGATGAGCTTCGAGCCGACATATTAGGGATGGTATTTTGTTCCCCGTTGGGAACGGTATCACCGGAGAAGTTATGGTGGGCTGCGGGTCGTTTGGGGGTACATTGTCCGGCCAAGATGGAGTTGGACGAGGGGTACAAGGCGCTCAAGGATGAGGAGTCACAGTTGCTTGAGCGACTCAGAGACTCCGATCCGGTGGATCACGATCGAGCATGGTGGATTGCGGAGCGCGACCGTCTCCGAGGACAACTGCAGCAGGTGCAGCAGCACAATTTTCAGCAGAATCTTGGGGTCGGCAGTAGCACTGAACCAGTATCGGTTAATCCGGCAGGAGCGACCAAGGGTGCCTGGGATGATTCGCAGATCAACCAGCAGCTCGCGCATGCCGAAGCGATGATACAGCGTTGGAATCAGCGGGGTGGGTGGCATCAGCGACTAGGGCAGGTTCAGTCATCGCTTCTGACACGTTCGGTGTATCGCAGAACATCGACAGGATCATTGATACCTGTATCGGAAAGAATTTTGTCTGAGTTGACAGCGGGTGCTGTTCGTCAGCTTCCGACTTGGGCGGTCGAAGCTTCTTACCTGCATTCCGAAGCTTACAATGCAGGTTTGCGGAATGACGTGGTGGATTCGCAAGTTCCGCCGTCCGAGACGCGGCAAAGGCGTCTTGTAGATCTTGCGATTCGATTGGCGATTGCACAAGCTGCGAGGTCTAGGGTTGGTCGAATACCGTTTTTGCTTGAGAATTCTCTCGATGGATTCCGGGGAGAGCCATTGGAGCAGATCCTGCATGTGGTTTCGAATTTTTCGAGAGATGGCTGGCAGGTTTTGCTAACGACTGCTGATGAGTTTGTAGCTCGCCGTATTGCAGGTCACGGAGGGACCGTGGCCAGAGTCCATGAAAATTTACGGTATGCCAAGCCTCAGTATGTGATTGATTCCGATACCGACCTGGGTTTGCATCCGATTTTGGATCGAGCGCCGGTGGTTCAATATTCGGGCGTGGTTACGAGCGACTACAGCGAGATCAATCGTCAGTTGGAGTTGTTGGCTCAACAGGAAGAATCGCAAGTTGCCAAGAGTGTCGAGCCGATGGTCTATCATCGTCAGGGAAAGAGCTATTATCTGTCGCGAGAAAGCCTGATAGATACGGTTCCTGGTTTGGGTGCAGAGACGATTCGACGGCTTAGATCGGTGGGGGTTCATCGTGTTGGGGACATGGCAGGCACGAGTGTTCATCGCCTTGCTAGTATCACCGGGTTGCGAACTGAGTGGTTACAAAACACACTTGGGGTAATTGAGTTGATGAGCAACGTACCCCAGATGCGAGTATTTGACGCTCGCGTTTTGGTCTCCTGCGGTGTGCACTCTTCGAAGGTGCTTTCGGGAACGGATCCACTGGTGATCGCCCAAAAGGTACATAAGTTTCTGGGGACTGATGCTGGGATGGCACTTGGGAAAACGGCGCAACGTGGGGAGTTGGTACGGTTGCGTCGATGGATCCAGGGAGTTCTTCAGCAGCGCGGTATGGTTGCTGATTCGGATGCCAGCAGCTTGGATTTTGATTGGGATGGGCTTGAGCGCAAATCGAGATCGAGCGGTTCTGCGAAGGTCCGAGAGGATTACGAAGTTGAGGATGATCCTGATATTCGTGAGGACGCTGGGCAGGCTGTTGCAAAGTTCAATATTTATGCGGGCAAAGCCGATGCGACCTGGAAGTTCTACCTTGATCTGAGCAGTCCTGTGGTCGATGCACCGACCATCGGTCCAAAGATGGCCGAGAAGCTAGAATCGATCCGTGTTAAAACGATCGGTGACATGCTCGCTGCGGAGTCAGGAGACATCGCTAGGGCGATAGGGGAGAAGGCCGTTACGCCTGCCACGGTCGATATGTGGAAGAGTCAATCGATGCTTGTTTGCCGCATCCCTAATTTACGTGGGCAAGATGCGCAGTTGCTTGTTGCTGCGGGGTATTCGACAGCAGAGTCGATTGCCGATGCATCGGGAGAAAGTCTTTACGAGTCGATAGCTAGGGTTGCAAGCACCAAGCAAGGGCTTCGTTATTTGCGTGGAGGCAATCCGCCTGACCGCGACAGGATCCACTCGTGGATCGAGTGGTCCAAGCATTCGCGGATGGTCAAGGCGGCTTAGGGACGTCCCACTCAGCCTTCGTTTATCGTCAAGGGTTGTGGGGTGGCGACCCAAACCCGCAGGCGGACTTCGGCATCTTTGGGCACGTAGACGACCACTGGAAGCTTGCTGTTGTAGCGCAGAAGTTTGGGTTCCCCACCAAGCCGAACGAAACGTTTGGCTTTGGGCTGATCTGGATCGGTACCGATGCGTGTACCTGCCAAAGGGCCTAGTTGCTTGACGATGTACTTGGGGAAGCCCCAGCCTTGAATGGTTTCCTCTTCGAGGGAACCAGAGAAAAAGAAACGATTGACCGTATCGACTTCGACTGCTTTACCGACCATCAGTTCGATTCGATAGTCGTCTTCTTCCTGTTTAGGTTCCAGGTGAACGACAACACGTTTCATCCCTTCTTCGGCTGGTGGATAGGCTTTCATGTTGTCCTGTGAAGATTGCTGGGCCATCGCAAGGGATCCTAAGAGAAGAGTACTGAGAGCCAGGATGTGCTTGAGCATTAAAAAGTCCTCGATGCGTTGTTGTTGGTATTGCCGTCTAAAGAACTGCTTGTCGGTCGACGAATCGGTAGTAGTCTAGAGGCCATCAGGGTGGTCGTACACGGGGCCGGCTAAGTTGGAATTCAATCTGGGGGATTCGTCTTTGGTACGACTTACCAGGTAAACCAGGCCACCGATGAGGGCCACAACCAAGAGTAGTGCGCGGTACATGGTGGCCACGATGAGGCCTGAGAATTCGCTAGAAACACTAGGGAGCTGTTTAAAGAGCAGGTCGATCCATACCTCTTGAAGTCCTAGTCCGCCTGGTGTGATTGGAAGGGTCCCGGCCAGGAGAGCGGGAGGAACAGCAAGAAAGTGTTCGAGCAAGTTGGGTTTGATGGATGGGTCGGAATAGAGCGCCGAGGAGACCAGCCACAGAGCGGAGGTTAGCGTAGCGTGGACACACAGGGACTGGGCGATCATGGCAAGTGCGAGCTGAGGCTGGTTCTGGAACACCAGGCAGGCGCTGGCCACTTTTAGAAGTTTAGGACCTACCCAGGGGATACCATTGAGCAGATTAAGCGGCAATGATTTGCCGAAAAATACAATTCCAAGGATGCCGGTCAAGCCTATTGCGGAAAGGACCCATGCGACGTTCCTAATCCCTATTAGTTGAGTTGAAAGATTGCTGGCTAGACTTGTGCTGATGGCTGCGACCATCACGAGTCCCAGAAGTCCGATTGCGCGATCGACCAGCACGCTGGTGACAACTTCTGTTTTCCGGTCTTTGCTTCTTCGAGCTGCGGCTATGGCTTTGAATAGGTCTCCTCCGACGCTACCGGCACTGACCATATTGAGGGCCACGCCTAGGAACCCAAGCCTGAGAGTTTCGAAGAAGGATATTGGGACCTTCATGGCAAGTAGCAATCGTTGCCAGCGCCAGAAGCTGATGATA
>CAILTZ010000166.1 GCA_903837255.1 uncultured Pirellula sp.
AGGATTGGCTTCCCATTGGCGGAGCCAACCCTAGGCATCGATGGTGGTGTCAGGGGAGAGGTCTCCGATGGTTTTCGAGGAGAGTGGGTTTCCCGCAACTTCTCTGTTTGGTTAGGAAACTGACCGCAGTAGGTTATTCGAAGAAGCCGACGTTTAGCAAACAAGCAAAACGTCGGCTTTTTTCGTATTTCCCCGCAATCTTCCGGGGCTCGACCACTCTCCAGAGACTCGTTTTCCGGTCGCGACTCTCGCAAAATTAGCCCCTCTCTGGGGGCCAATCAGAGACAAATGCTCTCAGAGTCTCTGGGTTATGAAAACCACCGGGTTAACGACTCTGGGTAATTCCCTTTCCGACCCACTCGGGATTCTTTTTTTCAACTAGTCCGATTCAGTAGGATGCAGCAAGTTACGAAATTGGCTCGGAAAGTCATGAGCTCTAGAGATTGGAAATCGGACTCGCGGTGAGAATCTTCTGATTTCTTGTTAGAATTTCAAACTGCCTGGATTGTTCGGTGTAGACGAACACCCTTGCAGAGAGTTGGCAGAGTTTTAATCGATGGTTCCTAGACGAAATTTGCGAATGAAGAAGCGTTCACCTCAAGAAGTTGCATCCCGAGCGATTGTCCTCAATTGCGTCGTGGCAGCGTCGTTCGATGTTCCTCGAAAGTCGCTGATTCAGTGGCTGGAGAAGGAGGGACTTTGTAGCAGCGTTTCCCCTTGGGAGTCGGATTATCTTCAGGCCAAGCGTCCACGAAAGAAGGGCAATATCGAGGCAAACCAGTCGGCAGAGGCGGCGGCCACGCTTGCCTGGTCTCTTGGATTGATTCCAGAGTTGCCGCATGCCTCGAGTCCAACGGATCTCGAACTGATCGTTAAGGTCTTGCCTCGAATCGAATCGCCAACTGCGTTGTTCGTGAAGAATGCCAAACTGAAGCCTGATTCAGAGATCAAAGCGTTCAACAATTCAATTTACGAAATGCACTGGTCGGTGCGTGACGCATATCTAAACGGCCGAGAGCCACCCGATGATTTTCATCCAGTCGTCGTTTATCAGCGGCACAGGGCAGCCAATTGGCTCTGTCCTGAAATCGTTGGCAACTTACCATGGGATGATGTTACGACCGATACTTAGTTCAAATGTGTGGGATGATACGAAAAGAAAACAATAGCGGCGGCCACTTCAATGCGATACCAAGTCATATTCCAGTTTCCAGAAACATTCTTCGAGAGCCTAGCCGATCTGCTAGCATTCGGTGAGAAACTGGAGCTTTCGTTGCCAAGGACTTGCGATGTTGATGGGTACGACACCGGGTCAGGGACTACGAACTTCTTCGTCTACACCGACGCTCCGCTAGCGGCTTTCAACCAGTTTCGAAAGTACTTGGGAACTAACAAGGTTGAAAAGAATTTACGCGTCGCCTATCGCGAGGTCGACGGAGAAGCCTACGTCAATTTGTGGCCATATCGCGATCCTCGCCCGTTCGATATCACCTATCCAGAAGGCGTTGATCCATTCTCCGCCAAATCGAAAAAGATCATTCCCAAACGAAGTCCGCCAGGGGTATCAAAATTTGAGACTCCCGCAGGCGACAAGTGGCCAAACCATGCTAACTGAAATTGAATATCGATACCTGAGAAGCAACGGTCGACGTTTCAAGATGAGTCGAGACGAGGGTAAGCGTACACCAGCCTGATCGGCTTTTTTCAAAGCGCAGGGCCCGCTTGCGGGTAGATTCAAGGTGCGCCCTTGTTTCTATCCCAGTTCTCAAGGAGATCCTGCTTATGTCTCGCTTAACATCCTCGAAAACCGCCCAAATTTGGGCCGAACGCATCGCACAGTGCGAGCGATCCAATGTTCCCACCGCGCAGTTCTGCCAGTCGATCGGCTGCTCGCTGACGTCCTTCTACCAGTGGAAACGCAAACGCTATGTGCCTCCATCGACAAGCGTCGCGTAGCGATGATGCTCGATTGTTGCAGAAAATATTTTTGATTTTTTCGTCTTGCATTGCCGATCCCCTCTTGCGCCATTTCATCTTCGCGCTATAGTTTCCGGCATGCAAGACGCAAACAAACT
>CAILTZ010000167.1 GCA_903837255.1 uncultured Pirellula sp.
GTCACGCGGACGGTTGAGTTGGTCGCGGGCCGGGTGCCAGTGCTGGTGGGAATCACGGATACCTCGTTTGTCGAATCGGTTCGATTGGCCGAGCATGCATCGCGGATCGGAGCCCAGGGCTTGGTTCTATCAACTCCGTACTATTTTCCTGCGGGACAGACGGAGCTCAAGTACTACGTCGATGAGTTGGTGCCCGAATTGCCTTTGCCAGTGATGCTTTACAACATACCTTCGTTGACCAAGGTATGGTTTGAGATCGAGACGCTCGAGGCGTTGTCTGGACATACGGGGGTTGTTGGGCTCAAGGATAGCAGTGGCGATTTGGTGTATTTCGAGCGAGCCGTTGGGCTCAAGAAGTTGCGGCCGGATTGGTCAATCATGATTGGCCCTGAGGCGATGTTGGCTCGTTCTTTGGAGCTCGGAGGGGATGGTGGAGTGGCCGGCGGTGCGAACTTGTACCCCAATCTCTTTGTGCGGCTCTATGAGATGGTTCGCGGGGGGGCAGGAGATTGGCAAGCCCTGCAGCGTCAGGTCGAGGGCTTGCAGAGGATTTATGACATTGGCAAGTATGCATCGAGGTTCATCAAGGGGACCAAGTGCGGAGCGTCGCTGCTGGGAATTTGCGATGATTTTCTTGCGGATCCCTTTCATCGTTTTAGGCCAGAGGATCGCCAGAGGGTCCGAGAGATACTCTCTCAGGTCGAATCGGCTAGGGAAGGATGGCAACTCGGATGTTCTGTGGATCCTGGGCGCAAGTGATCGCTTGTTGGATCTGATCGAGAGCGAACGCGTGCTGGACTAGTTCTTTGAAGGGGAATTTCTTGTTGTGTTTCTCCATAAAGTCCGTGGCGCAGAGCAGGTCATTGATTTGGTAGTTATGAACTCCGTGGATGGATAATTGTTTTCGGACGATCTGCTCGATCACGATTGGGGCAGGTTCGGAAGGGAACACGGCACCGACGAGAACAATGCGTCCTCCGGTGCGAACCAATCGGATGGCTTCGAGGGTCCCGGCGTTGGTACCTGAGCATTCGAATACGGCATCGAAGCCCATGGGGAAACTCGAGTCATTGGGGTTGAGCATCAAGGAGTTGGGTGGTGCGGTTTGAGATGCCCCGAAGTTTTTGGCTAGCATTCGACGATGCTCGTCTGGTTCGATGCAAACAAGAGTCTGGGTGGGATGGGTGTGTGCAAAGGCGCAAGCTGTTAGGCCGAGCATTCCGGCCCCGATGACCAGGATTGTTTCGTGTTCGACGAGGTGGGAGGTGCGCATAGCGGCAGCGATGGTGGCCGTTGCGCAGCTAAGGGGGGCCGCGACGAGGTCATCGATGGCATCTGGGACTTTGACGATGTGGGTACCACTCAGGAGTGTGCAGTGGGTTGCAAATCCACCGTGCCAGCACTTGGCCTCAGAGACTTGTTGGTGTCCGTACTTGTATCCCTCTTGGCATTTCTGGGGCAGATTGTGTTGGCAGAAGAAGCATTTGCCGCAGTTGGCGACGATGGTCCATACGACACGGTCGTTGATTTGCAGGTGGCCAGAGGCAGCGTCGGTGCGAGGGGCCCTAGGTCCGAATGCGAGGATTTGCCCGACGATTTCGTGTCCCAAGACGGCTGGCGTGTGAGCTTGCCGACGTCCCGAGATGGTATGCAGATCGCTCCCGCAGATGGTACAGGCCAGGACGCGTACGAGTATTTGTGCGTCTTGGGGAGGTTCGATTACCGCCGAGCGGATTTCCCATGGGGCGTTAGGTCCATGGAAAAGTGCGGCATAGGAAGTATGGTTCACGGTTTGTTTGTGATTCGCTTGGACGTTTCGTGGTGAGGTCTGGCGGTCAGATAGGTAAGCTTGGGGGGTTAGATAAAAACGAAAAAACCGCTGAGAGGCGGAAGCCGCTCAGCGGTTGCATGGATTTAAAAGAGACTCCGAACTATCGGAAGTCATTCTTAGAAGAGCAACGGCATTACGAAGGTGTCTTCGTAGCGGTCTTCTTCACAGCAGCCTTCTTCTTGGCTACTTTCTTCTTGGTAGCGGCCTTCTTAGGAGCAGCTGCCTTCTTTGCAGCCTTCTTCTTCGCTACCTTCTTCTTCGTTGCTCCAGCTTTTTTCTTGGCCACGGATATATCCTCCAAAAAACCAAATCCATAGTTGTCGCGGTCTCCTTGGTCCGAAGCAGCAGACTTTGGGAGCCGAACTCGACAACCGAAACAAAACGTCCTTCGCTACAAACTTTCGATCTGGCCCAGGGCCTATCGATCCGTGACAGGATCGAATGATTGAGCTATGGACACCATAGGTCTGAGTAGTTGTATAAAACTCGACTTGCTCTGCGGGAACCAACGGGGCATTGTGCAACCGAGAGCTATGAAAGACCCCCGCCAGGGAATAGTAGTCCTGCTGGGGAATTGGATCGAATTTGTGATCGTGGCAGCGCGCACAGGAAACGGTTAAACCTAGAAAGCCACGGGTCAACGTATCGATGCGATCGTCGAGTTCGTCAGCAGCCGCTTTGGCTGCATCGGTGTTCTTGTAGTACTGGGCTCCTAGGCCAAAGTATCCCAAGGCTGCCAGATGCTTCAAGCGCGCCGATTCCTCGAGTTCCATCACATCGGCGGCGATTTGGTATTTGATAAACTGATCGAAAGGCATATCGGCGTTGAGGGCCTCGATCACCCAATCTCGGTACCGATAGCCACTGGTATTGGGCTGAACGCTAAACGTGTGGGCTTGGTCCTCCGAGTACCGTGCCACGTCGAGCCAATAGCGTCCCCAGCGCTCACCGTAAGCTTGGGAGTCCAGGAGTCGATCGACCAGGTGGGCAAACGCCTCAGGAGAGGTGTCGGCGGTAAAGGCATCGACTTCTTCGGGGCTCGGAGGCAATCCGGTCAGGTCGAAGCTCGAGCGCCGAATCAGTTCCCGTTTGCCAGCCTTCTGGACCGGAGTTAGCCGATGGGTCTCCATGGCCGACAGGATGAAACGATCGACCGTCGACTCGGCCCAGTCACTTCGGCTCGGGTCGGGAATCGCAGGCATCTTGGGGGGAACAAACGACCAGAAGCTGCGAGCTTGGTCAAAGTCGATCGCTTTCTTGGCCGAGGTCGGTGTACCGACGCGAGGGTCGATGGCACCGCGATCGACCCATTGGACCAGATCGGCGATCACCTTCTCGGGCAGTTTCCCACGGGGTGGCATCTGATTCGATTCGTAGCGGATGGCCTGGATGATCAGAC
>CAILTZ010000168.1 GCA_903837255.1 uncultured Pirellula sp.
CAGCAGTTTCGAGACAAGCCCAAGTGACTAGGTGCGATGCTCGCTAGGCACTCCCTAGCAGTTGCTTGACCTTGGATTCGATCAGATCTCGGACGCCTCGGAACTCTTCGGGGGTCATGTCCCTAGGGTCTGGGATTTGCCAATCGACGCGCTCTTTGGCCAGCACCAGCGGGCACTCGTCTCCACATCCCATCGTCACGGCTACATCCACCTGGGTCCCATTGAAACCCTCGAGCCCTTTGGACGTGTGCCCGGTCAGATCGTAGCCCAACTCGCGCATGGCTTCGATCGCCTTGGGATTCACTCGGCCGCTTGGCCGCGATCCGGCGCTGTGTGCTTCGACGTGCTCTTTGCCATGCATCCTTGCAAAGGCCTCAGCCATCTGAGATCGATTCGAGTTCTCAACGCATACAAATAAAATTCTTTTGGGCAATGATCGCTTGGGTTCGGTCATGGTTTTTCTTTAGTGCTTAACGGGGGATTTCACGGGGAGAATGGGGTGCTCAGCAGCAGCCAGGTCCGCTGCAGGCCGACACGACGTTCAGATCGATTCGGCACTTGTCTGGCGCCAGACATGCTGTGTGCTTGCTGGTGAGCTTGAATACCAGCCCTCGATCGTCTGCCTCGATATCTTGGACCGGGTACTGCGAGACGACTCCATGTTCGTACTCGATCTCGACAGGGATCTGCTGGTTGTCAAAGAGCCCGAGCCCCTTGTCGATGATTTTGGTCAGTTTGGTCGTATCGAGCCGATGCTCAAGATCGTTTGCGACCCAAACTTGCAGCACGCAACTGGTGCTGCTGCGCAGAGTCCCTCCGCAGTCGACAAATCGCTTTTGCACATGTCCGACCTCGGTGACGTGAAAGTGAGCCGGGACCGATTCTCCAGTCGGCAAGATCATTTCGATCGAGCGATCCGGATGGTTTTTCAACGTATCAAGCAGGTCAATTAATTTCACAGCGAGGTTACTCCTTAGGGTTGAACGCTATCGGCCTCGACCGCTGGATTCTTGAGGATCGAAAAGATCCAAACCGCAGCGATCGATCCTAAAAAGGGTGCAGACAAATACACCCAACAATGTTCGAAATGCTTCGAGATCAGTGCCGGAGCCAATGATCGGGCGGGGTTCATCGACGCCCCCGAGATCGGGCCGGCAAACAGGGCTTCCAATCCGATGACCGCTCCGATGGCAACGCCTGCCAAGGCACTCTGGAGCTCAGGGGAAATCGAGACACACAAGATCACGAGCATCAAGATCCAGGTGAGCGCCAGTTCCAAGACAAACGACTGCATGGATCCATAGGCCGGCAATGTTGCACCAAGTGTCTGGTGATGAGGAAACATGGCTCGTAAGAAGATGCTGGCAAGCAACGCTCCGGCACATTGGCCAGCGATGTAGGGTACAAGCTCCTTGCGAGGGAATCGGCCAGCAGTCCAAAGGCCGATGGTAACGGCCGGGTTGAGGTGGCATCCGGAGATATGCCCCAGGGCATAGATTAACGCTAGGACGACCAAGCCAAACGTCAGCGCGATCCCAACGTGGGTGATCGCCCCTTGGCTAACGTCGTTGACCACGATCGCCCCGGTCCCGCAAAAGACCAGGATAAAGGTACCGATGGCTTCGGCAAGCGATCGTCGAGCTACATCACTTAGCTTGGGATTCATGGTTGGAACTTTGCTCGATCTCGCACCGAGACTTCTTCCATCAAACAAAGGCCTTGGTCCAACAGCGATCGGACACAAAGATCGACAAGCTGGTAGTGGATGTTGTTCCCCTCACGGCGCGAGGTGAGGATTCCAAGGTCCGAGAGTCGCTGGAGTTGGTTCGAGACGGCTTGGGGTTTCATCCCGAGGGATTTGGCCAAGTCGCTCACGCACAGTTCCTCGGCCCGGACCAGTGCGTGGAGCAATCGCAGCCGGGTGTCGTTGGCCAAGACTTTGAAGACAGCCGCTAAACCACCGGCTTGGATCGGCGAAAGAAGCGGTCGGTCTTTCAAGGCCACGCTTTGACAGCAGGCTTGGGCTCGCGCGTTTTCAGAGGGTTTCCTCAACGCGATTTTTATCGAATTTCGTTTGGTTGTCTTCATTGCGCTTTCATCGCGAGCTGCCCTGGTCGGATTTACCACTATTACACTAGCTTGTGGAGTAGTGTGTGTCAAGGACACCCGCCTATAAACAACCCGGGTAGAGCGCCCGGGATTTTTTTCGATCGGATTGATGATTATCGAGTGATGATTGTTGATTTTTGAAGTGGAAGCGTTGGGCGTATGGTTGATTCGGTCCATGTTTTCTCCCTTCTCCCTTCATCAATCATCAATCACCACTCGCTGAGCGCTCCGTAGTTCAAAAACGGCTGTCATCAGCGGTCGGGGATTTCTGGTGAAAACGCGGGGGGTGGTCAATACGCAGGGACAGTCCCTGCGTTTTTTCCTATGCAACCTGGCGACGGGAGCATTGGCACAGTGTTGACTGTGTTGACAGGATTGACTGTGTTGACGGCGAAAACCAATCTCGTCAATCAGTCAGCTCTGTCCGCTGTCAATCCAGTCAACACAGTCAGTCCTGTCAATACTGTCCAAAACCCATCACCCCGCCGCAGGCGGCCGGCGCTTTTGTACAC
>CAILTZ010000169.1 GCA_903837255.1 uncultured Pirellula sp.
ACGGATCGGACGGATCGGACAGATCCGCAACCCCCCTTGCCCGCTGGCGGGAGAGGGGGATGGGGGGTGAGGGTGGAAAGAGCCCTGAACTGCGATTCAAACTGAGTTACGAACTCTACCGCTCGGTGCAAACAGCCATCAAAAATCGGCGTTGGTTTGGGCGAAACCAACGCCGACCCTTCCAACCGCGATTCCCATGGGAATTCGTCGTGAATTATGACGCCAAGCTCTCGTCACAGGCAGTTTCTTGATCGCGTCGCTTCTTGCGCCATTGACGCAGTGCCGTGCCACCCATGAGTAGCGCTACTACAGCACCGCTCGCTGGCTCAGGAACGGCGCCACCGCCACCACCACCGCCACCAGGTGTTTGGATCGCTACGCCGGGCGTCGACTCGTAAGCCGCACTGACCAATTTGAACGTGCTGGTCGAAGCCGTCCAAAGGACTTCGATATAGCCGTATTGACCCGCAATAGTCCTGAAGCCAAGAAAAGAGTTTGGGCCAAAATCGAGTGCGGATCTAACATTATTCTTGAAAAGGGCCGTCAAATACCCTTCTGCAAAGTTGCCACTGGATGGGCCTATAGCGACGCCCGCTCCAACGTTAATTGGGGTGTCAAAACCAGTATTACCGGTTGTTAAAGTTCCGACAGAAGTACCGCCCGCTCCCATCGATTGTACCGCTATGCCAGTAAAACTCCCGTAAACGTTGTTAAACGCGTTAAGCACGGTTCCTGAACCACCAAAATTATTAATAGCCCCTCTACCAGTGGGGTAGCTACCAGGACCAGGGGCAATTCCCATATTATCCCCGGTATATCCCGTCAAATCGATCGAGACAACGGCGGCTTGGGAGGATGTTCCCAGCCCAATCGCGCCAACTCCCGTGGCCATGTAAGCAGCCAAACGTGCCCTTCGTGCAGCACCACCGTTAGATTTCCTTGAAATCTTCATTCTCAACCCTCGTTTCTTGAAAAATCCACCACGCCATCCTTGGTCTGAAATGCCAACAACTCCCACGATGAGAGAAATCGTCCTTGCACTACCAAGGATGCAAAAACAAACCGCATCGGTTCCCGTTGCCGACCATTTTGCTTGGAAGTACAATTTCGACGAAGCAAAGTGCCAAGGGATCGACATCTTTATCGCTTACAGGTTGCTTCGATGCAGCAAGAACCAGGATCGATTACCAATTGGCTCAGCAAACTCCAGGCCGGCCAATCCGAGGCCGCGGAACCCCTCTGGAAACGCTACCAAGCGAAACTGGTGTCGATCGCCACGCAATAGCTCGACGAGAGCCCCGATCGTTCGGTCGATGGGGAGGATCTTGTCCAGAGCTCCTTTGGAAACGTCTGCTTGGCGGTCCAAAATGGCAAGTATCCAGACATCGACAACCGCGAGGATCTCTGGGCACTGCTCTACATTGCGACCGTCAACCGTGTACGAGAGCATTACCGTGAACTAAGGGCGCTGAAGCGGTCCCATATTTCGTCGAGTCAGGCCATCGATCCATCAATCCTCGCAGACCTCCAAACTCCCTTTGCGGAAGCACAAACGGCCGACCTGCTAGAGTACCTGCTGAGCCGATTGGATTTGGAGGACCCAAGCCACTTGCTACGTCAAATTGCCTTGTTCTATCTAGACGATCATTCCGCCAGCTCGATCGCTAAGCGACTCCACAAAAGGAAGACGAGCGTTCTGATAAGTCTGCGATTGATCCGAAGCATCTGGCAAGAGCATCAAGACTCATGATTACCCCGCGACCCAGAAAAGTTCTGCAGAGGGAATCGATTGAAGATGTTGAGTCGCAACTATGGCGTCGTGTTCTGGCGATCGCCAACACATACGAGGAATCTTGGTACCTAGACCGGTCGATCGATCCGGTCGCGTTTGCGAAACGCCATCCGGACATCCCCCATGATATCCTGAGCCAGGAGCTAACGCGGCTTCGTGATGAACTGGTTACTTACCATCCTGAATCTGTCGCTCCCACACAGGCCGCTCATCGTTTTACAATCATTGAAACACTGCGGTCCGGTGGAATGGGGTTGGTTTATCTAGCTTTTGATCACGATTGCAATCGCCAAGTTGCGGTCAAGAAAATCCGTCCGGAATTCCGAAGCGATCCGCTTGTGGTACGGCGCTTCCATGCCGAAGCGGAGTTGACCGCAGGGCTGGAACATCCGGGAATTATCCCTATCTACGCCAGAGGGGTAGATTCCAAAGGGGAAGACTTTTATGCCATGCGGTTGATCCGCCAAGGAGGAGCAAGCACCTTGGCGATGGCGATCCATGAATTCCATGATTCCTTGAGCCCATCGACAAGGCCCGAACCAGAGCGTCCAACGGATCGCTTAGAACGGTTTCGACAACTGGTACGAACCCTGGTCAATGTCGCCGACACGATCGCTTATACCCACTCCCATGGCATCGTCCATCGTGATCTAAAACCTGCAAACATACTGCTGGGTCCTTACGGCGAAACACTCATCGCCGATTGGGGACTGGCCAAGCGAATCGATGCACCGATCGGTAATGATTTGTCCGATCCATCGGGAAACTCGACCTCTCGGCTCAATCATAACCCTACTGAATCCATGTCGTCGACCACTGGCGTTGGGACACCCGGATACGCTGCCCCGGAAATGTCTACAGGCATCGAGAGCTCAGCGCTACGACTGGCCGACATCTATTCGCTTGGAGCGATCCTTCACTGCATCCTTAACGATTCGTCGCTGATTGAACATTCGCAAGATTCGATCGGCAATCGCAAAAACATGACAAAATTGGGGGAGTTTTGTCCAACG
>CAILTZ010000170.1 GCA_903837255.1 uncultured Pirellula sp.
CAATGGACCTTGGCGTCCGATGACCCAGAGGCCCTTGCGGCCATGGAGCGTCTCCTAGCTACATTGCTCAATCCAACGGTGGAGCCATTCGCCTCTGCAGGAAATTTTTCAGTCTATATCCTCAAACATGCTGACGCAAAACAGATTAAGGAATTGCTCGGGGAACTGTTTCGTTCTACGGATCGGCGATCCACCGCTGGCAGCTCGGCGAGCGATGTTTTGCAGCGTGTTAAAATCGTCTCGGACGCACGGACAAATGCCCTGGTCATCGGGGGTAATAAAGCCGATCGAAAGATCATCGAGGAACTGCTCGGGGTCTTTGATTCCAAGGATCTTATCGACCGCCTCCAACAAATTACCCCGACGATCATTCCGGTCGTCAACGCCAGCGCAGATACGGTCTCGTCCTTGGTCAAGGATGTCTATAAATCACAGCTCTCCAGCGGTGCGGGCCGAAGTCCTTTGGATATCCCCGACGGTGTTTCAACCGAAGTGGCAACGATTTTGCAACAAATCAATGCCCAAACCTCTGGCCCTCTGCTAACGATGTCGGTCAACGATGCGTCCAATATGATCGTGCTGCGTGGTCCCAATGAGCTCACCAATGAAGTCCAAGCGTTCATCGAAAACATCGATAAGCAGACTGCAAACGCCCCCTCGCGACGGATCCAAGTTCTGCGATTGGAGTCGAGCAACTCCAAGAACCTCGAAAAAGCGCTGAAGATTCTTAACAGTAACAAGTAGCATATGCCGTATGCCCTCAGAGTAGTTCTCAATGAACCTCAGCTAGTCACACGCAAGGCAGGCCACCACCCGGCTTCACGCCGGTGGGGTCAGGGTGGCAATGCAGATGCTTAAGTAGGACTTCGAAGGTAGCTGGCAGTTACGCCTCCACCGGACGAGTCCGGTGGTAGGCTCCGAGCGCACCTGTGATGACGTGGAGCTATTTAGGTAGCTGGACTCGCAAGAGTTCAGGACCCTGTGATCTTATTAAGCCATTCTCTTTGATCGGCGGTAAACATCACCGCTTGATTCTCAGGTGGTTCGATCGGTACGAGTCGCTTGGCAATCGCCCTCAGTAGCCCAGGTATTCCATCCCCAGTCAGGGCGCTTACCGTTTCCATTTGGCACTCAGGTAATCCTGTGTTGTGATTCAACTGCAGATCGGACTTTGTCACGACAACCAACGATTGATCAGGCTTTCGGTCGAACAACTTTTGGTGTTCGACCTGCCAACCTTCTGTGGGATCGACCAAGATCAACTGCAAGTCTGCCGTGTGACTCGCCTGGACAGAGCGTTGCACACCCACCTGCTCGACTCGATCCTCGGATTCCCTAATCCCAGCGCTATCGTGAAGTTTAACCGGCCAGCCTTCGATGCTCGATTCCTCGGTCAATAGATCCCGCGTGGTCCCGGCATGTTCGTGGACAATCGCTCGCTGGTAGCCTAGTATTCGGTTCATCAGGCTGCTTTTCCCGACATTGGGAGGTCCGCATAAGAGTACCTCAAAGGGTGATGTCAGATGCCGGCCCACGGTGTCCCAGGAACGGAGTTGCTCTGCGAGCGTTCGTACCAAATCATGGTTGCCTACCCTCACGGCTTGATCGATCTCTGCGAAGACCCGGCTCAGTGCACCTCTTGTCTGATCCAAAAGAATTCGAGCTGTTCGAGATGTTTTAGCGCTTAGTAACGCCAAATTCGCAGCCGCGACGATAGGATCTGGTTGGTGATCCACACACCAATCTTGCTGGCTTTTAACAACAATGCCATTCTTTCCCATCTGGCTCAGGATTGCTGCCGCAGCAGCTTTGCCACCATGGCAGTGCAGTTCGTAGCTCTCTGGCGACGTCCGACAAACGACGATCGATTCACCTACCGAAGCATCGAGCCCAAGTAGCCCGAAGCGGATGGTGTCGACTCGTAGCTCCCCTGCGCCCTGGGCTGGGGTCCAGTGTTGGTCGATCCAATGCCCCGCGTTAGGACCCTCAATGGCTAGCACGCAGATCGCAGCAGCTGACTCTCCGGTTAGTCTCGCGACCGTGGTTGACCTAGACTCACGCCTGGACTCACGGCCGGACTCACTACTGGACTGACCTTGTTTGGCTGTCAAGTCTGCTTACCTTTGCGAACTGGCTGTTTTTGCTGCGCATCAATCTTGGAAAAACACCTCGTCGGCTGTCCGTCCGAGGATGGCTTTCACCTCGAGCTCGCTGAGAATGTCGGCTTGAGTCGCGATCAGTGATAACGATGCTTTGTAAGTATGCCCACCCTGAACCTGGTAGGGACAATCGCTTCCCCACATCAACCGATTGGCAGTGAAGGCATCCCTGAGCTGCTTGATCATGGGCAGCAGGTCTGTGTAGGGTGCTTTCTTCTCGCCCAAGGCATAAAAGGCAGATGTTTTTACAAAAACCTTCCTAAAGCGGTTTAGTTTGCAGAGGTTGTCCATGTCCTGCTTATCGACCGGACCTCGCATCCCAATCCTCGAAAAATGATCGATGACGATCTTGGTCGTTGGATACTTGGTCGCCATCCCATCAATCGCTGGCAACACCTCTGGATCGGACAGCAAACAAATGGCTTGCCGATTCTTTGCTGCGGTCTTGAACATCGTATCGATGCCTGCGTTCCCATCCCATTCGGAGACGTTCTTGGCGTTGGCATACAATCGGAAACCCCGGACTCCTTTGTCTCGCAGGTCAGTCATCTTCTCTGCGACATCCGCAGCGTTGTGATCGATGATCGCAACCCCTCTAAATTGCTTGGTTCGCTTCTTGATGCAATCGAGCATGTAGCTGTTGTCGAACCCAAAGAAACTCATCTGGATCAAAAGAACACGCCGCACAAACTCAGGCTCGGCTATCTTCAGGAGCTGCTCAGGAGTAAAGGACTCAGGGACCACGTCCGCAGCGGTATACGCTGGATCCAGAGGATACTGGTCAGTGACCGTTGGCCACACATGGACATGCGCATCGATATGGCCCGCCTGTTGTTGAAACTCAGTGAGCATCGTCTCCGCAGCGCTAGATCTGGGACTGACGGCATGGCCAATTACCGCAAGTCCGCTCGCAGCCAACAGGTTTCTGCGGCTCAAAAGATCCGAATGTTCTTGGTTGTGTATCATGACTAAAACTCCTCGATGATCCGTTGGTAGTATTCAAATGCGGCGCGGACCTGATCGACCTCGACATACTCGCATTCGGTGTGAGCTTGATCGATACTGCCGGGCCCAAAGATGATGGTCTCGATTCCCAATTGTCGAATATGTGTGCCGTCGGAGCCATAGGCGACCCCTTCGACTGCATCACTATACCCCATTTCCCGCAGAATACTGCATGACAAACGTGCGATGGCTGCGTCGGCAGGGGTTTCCAATCCGCCATCGACGAGCAGTGGAGGTTCCATTTCAAAGCTAGCGCCAACGTGGCCCGCCTCCACGGAATCGATCACCGATTGATACCCAGCTAGCACCGAATCCACCTTTTCGAAAGGAAGCAACCGGCGATCGATTTGGATCGTACACCGATCAGGCACGAAGTTGACTTGGACTCCTCCCTCGATGAGTCCCACGTTGCCGGTTGCGGACCCCAAGAGCGGGTGCTGGATCTCCGAAAGGGTCTGATGGTACTTTTCAATCGCGACGAGCAAATGCGCCATATGATGGATCGCATTAACACCCAAATGAACCTTGGAGCTGTGAGCTTGTTTCCCTCGTGCGGTGATCCGCCATCGCAGAACCCCTTTGCTGGCGATCACCGTTTTGAGTTCGGTTGGTTCAGCCACGATGGCCGCACAAGCTTGTAACGACTCGCAGAGTTTGATGACCCCTTTGCAGGAGAACTCTTCGTCGATCACACTCGCCATCCAAACTTCGCTACGCGGAACCAGACCCTTTTGCTTGGCAATCGCTGTAGCGGCCATCATGCAAGCCAGCCCGGCTTTGGTATCGCAAGCCCCCCGTCCATAGAGCTTCCCGTCGGCGATCGTAGGCTCGAACGGCGGAATGGTCATCCCAGCCACCGAGACGGTGTCCATGTGGGCTTCGAGCAACAAACGTCGCTGGGGGTCCAGTCCCGGCAAACGGGCGATCACATTGTCCCGACCCGGCAGCACGCTCTGACGCCAAACCTCTATCCCGTTGGCTTTCCAAAACGCTTCGATGTAGTCGGCCAACGCACCTTCGCCAGGACCTTCCGGATAAAACGAATTGACACTGTTGATACGCACAAGCTCGGATAGAATATGAATCGGATCGATAACCATGTCAGTCACGTGCCAAACGCTAGGGCCAAACTTGGGGCCAAACGAGGGGGATTTTCCTTGCCAAATGTGCTTTGCCAATCGGCTGTATCTTAGCAAATCGCTAGATAATCGTCACCGAAGCTGCTATCAACTTGGCGGGAAACCACG